>JANMSE010000303.1:0-16994 GCA_031389045.1 Deltaproteobacteria bacterium
GTAATCGCTTCGTCGGTATTGCCATCGCAGAGCAAGTCATACGCCTGGTCGTACATTGCTTGTAATTCAGCCATCAGCCGGGGTTGGCCCTCTCTGGCAAATCGGTTAGAGTCCCCTGCGACATACTCTCTGGAGTATAGGAGGGCTTATGGCTGAATTACAAGCAATGTACGACCAGGCGTATGACTTGCTCTGCGATGGCAATACCGACGAAGCGATTACTGCCTATCAGGCAATCATCGCCCTTGATCCGAACTATACGGAAGCGGTCCATGACCTGGCTCACGCGTATGCTGATGGTGGGAATCTTGATGAGGCGATCGTGACGGCGCGTCGCCTGACTGAACTGACTCCCGACGATCCGCTGGGATTCACCTTGCTCTCGCGCTTCTATCAACAAAAAGAGATGGTGCCAGAAGCAGAAGCGGAAGCCGCAAAGGCGAAGATGCTGGACTGGAAACGCCAACTGCTGGAAAAGAAAGTCGCGAAAGCGTCGGCGAGCTAACCGCCGCCGCTCACGATATCACCAAGGAGTCACTATGCCGCATCTGCACGCCAACGGGGTCAACCTCTATTACGAAGAACACGGCACCGGCGAGCCCCTGGTGTTGATTATGGGATTCACCGCCAGCTCGGTCGCCTGGCAGTGGAACATCGCCGACTTCGCCACGCATTTTCGAGTGATTGCATTTGACAATCGTGGCGTTGGCCAGAGTGACAAGCCCAACGTGCCGTATTCGATGGCCATGTTCGCCGAGGATACGGCGGGCGTGCTTACGGGACTGGGGATCGACAGCGCGCACATCTTTGGCATCTCGATGGGCGGCATGATCGCTCAGGAATTCGCGCTTCGCTACCCGCACCGGGTGAAGACTTTGACGTTAGGCTGCACGAACTGTGGAGGATCACAGACCGTGTCGCCAACAGACCCCGACGTGCTGAAGATGCTTGCCAACATTGACTCAATGGATGTCGTGCAAGCGGCGCTGACCATGACCAAAGTCGCGGTGACTCCGTGGTTCATGCGGCAACGGATGGACGTACTGATCGAATTGAACCGGCTCTCTTCACAACATCCAACCCCGCAGCACGGGATGGTGTGTCAAATGGCCGCGATCCAAGGACACGGCACCTACGACCGCCTGCCACAGCTCACCATGCCCACGCTGGTCATCACCGGCAAAGAGGACGGGCTGGTACCACCAGAGAACTCGGTGACGTTGGCGCGGCGCATCCCCAACGCCGACCTCGTGCTCCTGGCCAATGCCAGTCACCTCTTCAACATTGAACTGCCAGCGGCGACGAACGACGTAGTCACGCGCTTCATTCAACGCCAGCGTGAATGGCACGGCGGCGGGCAGTCATAACGGTCGCTTAGGACTGGCCACTCGTAGGGAATCGCGCGAGATATTCTCGTAGCGCATCGCGCGTGCTGTCGAACGCGATCTCGTCCCACGGAATCTCCGCGGGTGAGAAGGTTCCCACGTCCAACGCTTCATCCTTCGCTTGCAACTGGCCACCCACCACACGAGCAAGGTAGACAATCACCACCACCGGATAGCCGGGATACGAGTAGACGTTGAGCAACTGCGTCACCTCGACCTTGAGGTTCACCTCTTCCCACGTTTCACGAATCGCCGCATCCTCGACCCGCTCGCCCCGATCAAGAAACCCACCTGGGAAGACCCATTTGCCATAACTGGGTTCGATGCCGCGCTTGAGCAAGACAATCTTGCCGTCGATCACGGGGATCGTGCAGGCGGCGACTTTCGGGTCGTCATAAAAAATGAAGGCGCAGGACCCACACACCCGTCGTTCGGGCTCCGTGGCTTTAAGACGTTGCCGCGCGAGCGACCCGCCACACTTTGGACAAAACCGAAATCCTGAACCATGATGGTGATGATGTTCGTGCGCCATGACAACATGCTCCTCTCAGAACGAACTTCCGCTGGATTAGCATGCGGGGGATATGTGGCCTATGGGACTCCGCCTTTCCACATACCTTCGGTAGGAGTTGCGCGGTTGCGTCCAGGTTTCCTCTCCCGGCTGGGCATTGTTTTGTCACCTAGACAAGAGAATACGCATCGTTTACATCGAGCCCCTATGGAATCACAGAGTCAATTTCTTGTTGTCGATGGCATCAAGTTGCACGTCGCCGATTGGGGTGGCCAAGGGCCACATCTGTTGCTGCTGCACGCCAATGGCTTTCTGGGGTATGTCTATCGCGCGTTGATTCGCCACCTGGTGCCACACTATCGAGTGTGGACCATTGATCTGCGTGGCCAGGGCGATAGCGAAAGTGGAGAACTCACGGAGACGCACTGGCTGTCGATGGCGCACGATGTGGCCGGAGTGATCGAGCAGTTAGGGCTGGGGGAGTTTTACGGAGTCGGCCATTCGGGCGGCGGCGCGTTGCTGGCGTTGCATGCCGTGACCCATCCTGGCCAAATCAAAGCGTTGGCGCTTCTTGAACCAGTAACCATCCCCCACGAGCCCGTGTTCGCGCAACGCTTGTCCGCCGATAATCACCCATTGGTCGAACGCACCCTGCGTCGCCGCGTCGTCTGGGAGAGTCGGCAGCAACTGTTCGCCGCGTATCAAGGGAAAGATGCTTTCGCCAACTGGCAAGAAGAGGTGTTGTGGGACTATGTGAACCACGGCACCACGAACCTGCCCGATGGTGGCATCACGCTGAAGTGCACCGCCGCGGTCGAGGCGCATGTCTTCGCGACGAGCATGTCGCTCGACATTTTTTCTCGGACCAACATGATTGCGTGTCCCGTGCTCGTGCTGCGGGGAGAGCGGACTGATCCGCCGTTGGCGCTGGTGGCCGAACGCCTGGCGCGGCGCGTGCCAAACGGTTCGCTCGTCACCGTGCCCGGCACGAGCCACTTTCTGCCGATGGAAGAGCCGGAGCGGATTGGACGCCTGATTGTTGAGTATTTCGCGACGGCCCGTGCTTGAGTTTCTCTCCCCCTCTGGATTTATCGGCGACACTCCCTATCCGTATCTCAACATAACGTTATCATTCGGCGGAGCATTATTGTTCGACGGAATACTTTATGGACAATCATCTGATCATCGGTCTTGGTGGTACTGGCGGGAAAATTATTCGCGCCTTGCGCAAAACGATCTATCAAGAGTTCCGCGCGGTGGAACCAACGACGGCCAAAGTCCGCTTCCTGTTCATCGACTCAAGCAAGGAAATGATGAACTTGGACGATCCCACCTGGCGCACGTTGGGGAAAAGCGTCCAACTCGATAAACGGAGCCAACTGCTCATCACGGGGTCGGACTTGAACCAAATCCTCGCGAGCCTGGATAACTATCCCCAGATCAAGCCCTGGATTGGTGACCGCGAGCAGTGGCGTGACATCCTCAACAGCATCGTGGGTGAGACCCTCGGCGGACAAAAACGTCGCCTCGGTCGCTTCCTCTTTGCTTGCAAGGCGCAGGACTTCACCGCGCAACTGCGGCAGCTTGCCGGGGAAATGCAGACGGGCGGGCAGTCCGCCGTGACGTTTCATATCTGTTGCGGCCTGGCCGGTGGGACTGGCAGTGGCAGCCTGATTGATGTCATCGCCCAGGTGCGCAATCTGTACCGCGAATCCCGGAGCTACCGCATCATTCTCTACACGCTGCTGCCCGATCAATTTCCCAAGGCCAATTGGGATACCGGCAACTACCACGCCAACGGATACGCCGCCTTGTTGGAACTGAACGCCTTGAGTGTCAACGCGTTTCACCCCCACAACGTCGCGGGCAACGGCGACCGCCTCCAACTGCCAGACCCTTTCAATGGGTGCTATCTCTTCACCAACCAAAACGTCAACGGGCTCCAGGTTGATGTCGATAAAGAATTGCCCAATATCGTCGCCGATTTTCTGTTTCAGAAGATCGCGGCGACGACCGCGGCGCATTGGTCCACGCTCGCCAGAATGGAGAATGCCGAGAATGGCGATGGCACGCCAGAGTCACGTCCGGGCGCGAATATCGGCGAGCGCGGGAAACGGTTTCTCGCCTTCGGGATTAAACGACTGGCGATCCCAGAAGAGGAAATTCGCGAATATCTAACCTACAAGTTCGCGCGGCAGGCCGCGCTGCAACTGCGCTTCAATAACTGGTCGGACAGCCTTGGGTTCCTTGATGAGCCACGCAACCAGGACTTCGGGGAGTTCGTCAAGCAGAAAGAAATCCAAGAGCGCTGGCTCCTCAGCGACGATCACCTGACGTTGTCACGCGGCATCTTGCCGGAGGAAATCAACAACAAGAAGTGGAAACCGATCAATCAGGAATGGATGGATGTGCTGCCGCAGTACGTGTCCTTGGTGCAGGAAAAGGACAAGGACACCTGGCTCAATGACCTGGAGAAGCTGTGCGCGCAACGCTTTGAGGACGGGTACCGTGGGCTTGGGGTGCGCAAGTTCCACGAGACCAAGCTCGCGGCTCGGAAAGAACATGTGCGCGAAATTCGGCGCCGGGTGGAGGCGGAAATTTTCGAGGACTGGAAAAACGGCGTGAAATCGATGCATGACATCACGCGCCTCATCAACGCCCTCATCGCCGCCCTTGATGAGCGCCTGAAGAACGTGGACGCCCGCATCACGAGGGCCCAAGAGAATGAAGCCGTCGCGGAAACCAAGGTGAAAGCCACCCGCGCGGAATGGGCCACCGTGGGGTTCCTCTCGGATATGCTCGGCAAACGGCAGAGGTTACTGGACGCCCAGGGCGAGTACCTCCGCGACCTGTATATTTATCGCACGCAGACCGAAGCCTGGAATTTCGCCAAGAAGCTGCTCCAGGACCTGATCACCGAGATCACCCGGCTGGGGACCGATGCCCACACCTGCGCCACCCTCATTGACGAAAGCATTAAAGAGTTTAACGAGCGCATCACGCATCGCTGTCAGGACGAGCAGCTTGACCTGCGTCATTCCGTAGTCCGGTTCTATAAGCCGGAGAAGGTCAAGGAGTTTGGGCGCGACCTCGATAAAGACCAGGGCGAGCAGAGTAGGCAAGCACAAGGGGTGCGCCTCGCGTTGATCGAGCAACTCGGTGAGAATCCGGGATTCGCCACGTTTCACGCCCGGATGACGAAGCAGCGGTTCTTTGACGTGCTCGAGCAAAAGTGCGAGACCAGCGCCAAGGCGGCCCACGACAACCTCATCGCGACCAACAAGGAACGGCACCCGCTGTTTGGCGTGAACATCGTGGGCACGCTGGAGCGGGAGTTTTCCGGCAATGAGGAAGGGCTGCGCTCCTTCATTCATAACTTGGTGAGCATGGCGGGGAACTACCTGGACTTCGATCCCGCGGAAGTGACGCGGTCCGCGCCTGGCATTCCGGCGGGCATTCCGACGCGCGTGTCTCAGTTCATGGTGATTATCCCCAAGGCCCAGGAGCATGCCGCGTTCGCCGAGACCCTCAAGGCCCTGTTTCGCCAGCAACTCCGCGGCGACATCCCCACCGAGATCATTGAAAATGACGCGAAGCCCAATGAGATCACGCTGGTGGGTGTCACCAATCTCTTTCCGTTGCGCTACGCCAAGCCGCTCGCCTTTCTGAAGGAGCGCTACGAGAAACGGCTCACGCAAACCGATAAGCCCGCGCGGGTCAAGTTGGAGCTGCACTGCGAAGGGGACGGGTCACAGTATCCTGAATTGTTCGTGCCGTCCCGGGAAAAGATTCTGGATAAAGCGCTGCCGTATGTGATGCTGGCGAAAACGTTACAGATCATCACACCGCTCACCAACCAGACGACCGGGAGTACGGACCTCTTTCTGGTGGAACAAGATGAATACGGCTTGCCCAAACGGACGAAGTTGGGCAAAGGCTTGACCGATATGGTTGAGGCCCTTGATGCCTTGGTAGCACAGAAATTCGAGGATGCCGTGAAGAAACTCTTGGTGACCTCGGAGTACCAACACCAAGAGAAGCGTGCCGCGCTCATGGCGCAAATTCGCGAGGACCTTGAGGGGGTGTTGGCGGAACGCGGCGGCAATGTCGAAGACACCCTCTATCTCACCTTTGAACAAGCGGCTCGCGGAGCCATGCAACTGTTACAGTCGAACCGGTGATCTATGGCAAAGACAGGACGATGCACGAATATCGGCAATTGCGACAAGTCCGACAAGAAAGAACTCGTTACCCTTCCGGACGGAGCGGATTTGATCTGTCCGGAGTGTAGCAAACCGCTGATGCTGATCGCCTCCGGTGCGAGCGGTGGTGGCCTTGGGAAGATTGTCGTGCCCATCGCGGTGGTCCTGATTGTGGCGCTGGGCTGGGTACTGTGGCCCCGATCCGAAACGCCACCGCCACCACCACCACCGGCTCCGGCTTCGCCTCAACAACAACCGTCACCACCACCACCGCCCCCGCCTCCATCCCCACCTCCGGCGCGGACCAAGAACATCATCCTGCGTATCCACGGGTCCAATACGATTGGCTCGCGGCTCGTGCCTGAGCTCGCGAAAGCCTTTCTGGAAGAGAAAGGGGCGAGTCGTGTTGAGCAGGTGCCGGGGACGAATGAACAAGAGATACTTGTCCAAGGGGACACGAACGGGGATAGCATTCTTGAAGTCATGGAAATTCAGACGCGTGGGTCCGCGACCGGCTTTACTGGGTTGAAAGAGGGGCTATGTGACATCGGCATGTCCTCAAACAAGGTCAAAGCGGAGACCGCCCGCGAACTCTTGTCGCTGGTGGGGGATCTGACCGCGAACGCGAGTGAACATACCATCGCGCTTGATGGGTTAGCGGTCATCGTGCATCCGTCGAATCCGGTTTCAGCCTTGACCGTGGAACAAGTGGCCACGATCTTCGCGGGTGAAGTGACCGATTGGTCGCAAGTGGGGGGCGCGGCCGCGCCGATCGCCCTCTACGCGCGTGACGACAAATCAGGAACTTTCGAGTTCTTCCAGGGGCAGGTGCTGGAGAAGTCCAAACGGACTCTTTCTTCCGCCGCGCGACGGTTTGAGGATAGCGCGGCGTTGTCCACTGCGATTGCTGGCGATGTGAACGGGATTGGCTTCATCGGCATGCCCTACATCAAGACCAACAAGGCGCTCTCCTTGAGTGACCGGGGAACTCAGCCCCTCCGTCCGAACGAGAGAACCGTCAAGACGGAAGACTACCCCTTAACGCGCCGTCTCTATCTCTACACCCCAGCGAATCCGAAGAATCCCTACACGAGCGAATTTATCGCGTTCGCGACGAATCACACGCCGGGCAGCAAGACCTCCGCGGTGGTGAGCGCGGTGGCGTTTGTCAATCTGAACCCCGATCCCAGCGCCAGCCTCCCTCGTGAGACAAGCGATCCCCGGAACGCTTCATCGGAGTGGCGGCGGTTGACGGCGGGAGCAACTGAGATTTTGACCCGGTTTCGCTTCCGGTCCGGCAGTTCGATCTTGGATACGCGTGCGCATCGTGACATCGGGCGGGTCGTGGAATTTCTCGCCAAACCGGAATACGCCAATGCGCGGCTCCTGCTCATTGGCTTCGCGGATAACAGTGGATCACCAACGGTGAACAAAACTCTATCCTTGGACAGGGCGAAGGTGATCGAGGGAGAGCTACGGGCTGAAGGACTGCGCATTGAGCAAGTGGCGGGTTTGGGGCAGGAGGCGCCAATTGCCTCGAATAGTGATCTTGAGGGACGCGAGAAAAATCGGCGGGTGGAGATTTGGGTGAAAAAATAGCGGCTGGCGTTAAGTCGTCACACTCGCTGTGTCCGGTCGGACCAACACCATCGACCGCCCCGTGCTTATGTCGCCTCATAAACCGTTGGTCTGGCTTCATGGAGAGATTAAAACACCTCCCTTCTCCAGGGAGGCACGGCTGGAAGCTGGACTCCTGTTGAGAAAACTCCAACAAGGGGAAACCCTCGGACTTCCCCACTCCAGACCGATGCCCGCGATTGGGAAGCGCTGTCACGAACTGCGAATCGAAGACCAACAGCAAACCTGGCGAATCATTCTCCGCATTGATCCCGATGCTATTGTCATGGTCGAGGTTTTCGGCAAGAAAACCCAGAAAACCCCAGTCGCGGTGATTGACACGAGCCAGCAGCGGCTGAAGGCGTATGATGCTGTATCACGGAGACGGAGCTGAAGATGAAAGCAGACAAGAGAAAACGACTGGAGACGGCGGGTTGGCGAGTGGGCTCAGCAAGCGAGTTTCTTGGACTCACCGAGGAGGAGACCGCCCTCATTGAGATCAAGATTGATCTCGCGAAAGCAGTGAAGACTGAGCGGATTCGTCACCATCTCACCCAAGAGGAGTTAGGAAAATTGCTGGGGTCCAGCCAATCGCGCGTGGCCAAGATGGAAGTGGGAGACTCCACCGTCAGCATTGATTTGCTCGTGCGTTCCTTGTTGAGGCTGGGAGTGAACAGACGGGCATTGATTCGACACCTGAGCCCGTCAACAAGCCAGCGTGCGGCTTGACAAACGCGCGAAGACTTCCGTCGTCTGACGGACACGCACCCAGCCTTGATGCTACCGCATAGGCTACCCGCATCAAGAACCTGTCTTTGGCCTCTCGTCTTCCAGCCACGGCACCAGCACCCAACACAACGCGGTGAACGTGGCACTCGTCACGATCAACGGACTGAGCCCGCTGTGATCGTACACCCAGCCGCCGAGAATGTTGCCCCAACTCTTGCTGATGTTGAGCGTGGACATCAGCAAGGCGAAGATCGTTCCTTCCGCGCGGGGCGGGCAGGCGCGTGCCGCCAGGTCCAGCACGGCAAGGTGCGTAATTTGCGTGAGCAAGCCGGAGACAAAAAACAACACGACCGCCGACTTCGTCCCCACGAGTCCGATAAAGCAGAGCGTCGAAATCACACCGAGCGTGACACTGATGTGGAGCAGTCGATTGAGGGGAACGGCGTGCAAGGAGACGAAAAACCATAACGCCCCCAGCATCCCGCCGATGTTACTCAGTGCGCCTAACGTCCCAATGAACATTTTCGAGAAACCGAGCACATCGGTCTGATAATACAGCAGCGGGGTCCCTAACGACGGGCTGAAATTCCACAGCGCGAGAAAGCCCATCACCAGCCAGAGCGGGCGCGAGCGTGACGCCGTCCGCAAGGCGACGACGGTGTCGCGGCGGCGTTCTTGGGTGATCCGTACTCGTGGTTCTTGCACCAGTGTCAGGGTCACTAGCAGCGTGAGCAGCGGAAAGGCGGCGACAAGCAGAAACACCGCTTGTGGGGACGCGTGAGCGGACAGATAGCCACCACCAAACTGGGCGAGCACCAGCGCGAGACTCAGCGCGGCCCATTGCAAGGCTTGAAAACTCCCGGTGAGTCCCAAGGGTCGCCCCGCATCGACCATCAAGGCATCGGTCATCACATCACAAAACGCCAGCGTGGCCGCGCATAGGGTGCACAGCGTCAGCAACACGCTGTACTGCGCGGGGAGCAGGAACAACGCGATCCACCCCAGGCAGCCAAGAGTCGCCATCAGCATGAGGTAACTCTTGCGGTGATAGCCAACGAAGGGAAACAGATCGGAGACAAAACCATAGAGTGGTTTGAGTGTCCAACCGAACCCGACCACCGCCCAGAAAACCCCGGCCTCGGTGGCGGAGAGTCCCATCCGTTCCTTCAAGAGGTGCTGAAGCGGGAGATTGGCGAGTCCAGAAGAGAGATCGGCGAACCCTTGGGCAAAATAGGCCAGGGCAAAAAAGAGCGAGAGCTGCCGGACCCCTGGGTGGCGAAGGGGGAGGAGCGCGTGTCGATCAATCACGCGGATACACTTGGCCGCGTCTTCATCGCGGCGTACCAGCGGCTCAGGTTGGTCCAGGCTGGGTCAAGGGTGAACTGGCCGCCGTGATGCGCGGTGTCGAGCGCGATGAGCAGTGTGATGTCGGCGATGGAAAATTGGCCCGCGAGCCACGCCTTGCCGTGCAAGCCGTCATTGAGGAGCGCCAGACGCGCCGTCAAGGTTTTCCGCGCGTGATCGGACACCTCACCTTTTGAGAGCACCATGCGCGACGCGGTGAGATAAGCCCCGATTTCACAACGCCGCTCCCACATCCGCACCAGCGCGCGCGTCACCGGGTCCGCGCCGAGTAACGATGGCGTGGGATACAGCTCCTCCAGATATTCCATGATCGCCAAGGATTCGGCGATCACCGTGCCATCGTCGAGTTCGAGAATCGGCACGCCAGCGAATGAGTTCTTCGTCAGGAACTCCGGGGTGCGTTGGGCGCCGGCGTACAGGTCCAACTCCTTGGTCGGGAGCGTCAGTCCTTTTTCGGCCACATAGATGCGAACTTTCCGGGGATTCGGGGCACGGCGAGTATCAAGATAGAGTAACATCGGTCATTCCTCCTGGGTGGCGGTATACCGTACCGTGAAAAGAAAGACAAAAGGGGAAACGCCTGTCATCGTCCATTTGTAAGCGTTCAGCTATCAGCGCTCAGCAGTCAGCCAGACAAGAAAACACAGAGGATTTCGTCCAACTTCTCCCACACCAGAGGCCCCAGGGTACGGATATCCTTGTTTTTGCTGAAAGCTGAAAGCTGACGGCTGAACGCTTACGTCCATTTTTGCCTTTTGCCTTTTGCCTTTTGCCTTTTGCCTTTTGATTTTTCCCCCTCGCCCTTTGACTTTCGCCTGCTTCCTCATAGAATCGCCGAGGCGAAAAGAGGAAACGATAATGGATGTACTCATCACCTGTCCGTCACAACGAGATCGGACCGCGATCGCGAACCTATCGGGGTATCGGTTTCATCTGCTGGATGCGCCGTTGAATCCCCGCACGCCATCGCCCGAACTCGATCTGCTCGCCTACGTGGACCAGTGTCGTGACTACATTCGGACGCATCATATTGACGCGATCTATTACTCCCGTGATGTGGCGGACTTGGTGGCGGCGGCGTTATGCGAGGAGTTTGGTTATCGTGGCCCCAGTGTCGAGTCGGTGTTCCTCTGTCTGCACAAGTATTACACCCGCCGGGTTGAGCCCTCTCCGATTCGCTGTGAGGCGATTGATCTCAGCGACGCGCACCCCCAGGTCGCGTCGTACCCGTGCTACATCAAACCGCCGTGGCTGAATCTCGGCATTTTGGGATTTAAGCTCGACTCCGCCGAAGACTTACGCAAAGCACTCGCCATCGCCAAGCGCGACTACGGGTCGTGGTCACCGCTCTACTATCCTTTTTTTCGACGGTACGTGGATCAACACAAGTATCCGCTCGCGACACGGGACATCATGCTAGTCGAGGAGTTCGTTGATGGGCCACAAGTGACGGTGGAGGGCTGGGTGTGTGAGGGCCAGGCGCATATCTGGGCGATTACCGACACCAACACGTATCCGGGCACGCGCGTGATCGACAACTTTTCCTTGCCCTCGCGCCACTCACCCGCGATGCAGGCGCTGCTCGCCGAGCGCGCGCAGGCCGCGATTCACAGTGTCGGGCTGAACAACGGCTTCTTCAACATCGAGTTTTGGTGTCACGAGGATTCCGTCACCCTGACCGAAATTAACGGACGCGCGGCGACATGCTTCTACAACTTATATCGGCACTGTTTGCAGTCGTGCATTTATGAAGCGGGGTTAGCGCTGGCTTGTGGCCAAAAACCGATTGTCCCCAATCCGGCCACTGGCGTGGTTGGCGGTCAGTTCAATTTCATCACGTTTGACGAGGGCTGGGCGGAGAATCTTTTCGATTACGACCGCGCGCGCGACATGCCGGAATTGACGCTGTACTGGCGGCCAGGCGAGCGCGTGAAGCAAATGAGCGAGTTCGGTATCGTGCTGGCGCAGATTGATCTCTTTGGCAACAGTTATGAAGAAATCCACGCGGAGGCGGAACGGCTGCGGCGGGGGGTACTGAAGAAAGTAGTCAGTAGTCAGTAGAAAAAACGGGAAAGAGGACAACCGTCACAGCTCCCTGTCCTCTGTTTTATGGGTGCGCGGAGCGCACCCGACTCCGAACCCCGAACCCCGAACTCCGAACTTTCCCCCCATGTGTCGCTTCATCGCCTATCTCGGCCCCCCCGTCACTCTGGCTCGCGTCGTCAGCGAACCGGAGCATTCACTTATTGTGCAAAGCTATCAACCCGCCGAGATGACTTCCGGGACCGTGAACGTCGATGGCTTTGGGGTTGGCTGGTACAACCGCGCGGTCGATCCCACTCCGTGTGTCTACACCAACATCTGCCCGATCTGGAGTGATCGTAATTTACCGGGTCTGAGCAAACATGTGGCCTCCGACTGCATCTTCGCCAACGTGCGTAGCGCCACGCCGGGTCAGGCTGTCGATCAGAGCAACTGCCAGCCGTTCGCCTATCGACAACTGCTGTTCATGCACAATGGCTTTATCGAGAACTTTCGAGCGACCCTGATGCGCCCGATCCGCGATGCGCTCCATGACGAATACTACACGGCCATCGGCGGCTCGACCGATTCCGAACATATCTTCGCGCTGTTCTTGCATAACCTGCACGGGCAGGCGGCGTCCGTGGAGGCCATGACCGTAGCACTGACGGAAACGATCCAGCAGTTGAGTGCTTGGGCCGAGGACCGTAGTGTCCGTGTTGCCGTCAATGTCGCGATTACCGATGGGGACTGCGTCGTGGCTTCTCGCTTCGCCAATACCGGCCCCGCGCCGTCGCTCTACTATGCGCGGACACCCACGTTTTTCCCACACGCCACGGTCGTGGCCTCGGAACGGCCCTTCGCCGATCCGCAGTGGCAAACAGTTGAAGAAGATACGATCATCGGGTTCACCAATCCGGGCAGTATCCAGCAGACCCGGATTCCCATCACGAGGAACAGATGAGCCCCGCGCTTGCCATTCGCCGCGCGATGGAAGCGACACGAGCGAACACCCTGCGCCTCTTCGCCTCCATTGATGACGCGGATTTCCGTCACCAAGCGCATCCAGACTTTAGTCCGGTCGGGTGGCACCTCGGCCATATTGGCGTCACCGAAGGGTACTGGATTCTCCAGCAGTGCCAGGGCGAGGCCCCGCGGTCGGCGTTCTACGATTCCTTCTTTACGCCGACGGATAACCCGAAGCCGAACCGAGTGCACTTGCCCGCGCGTGGCGAGATGCTCGACTATCTCGCGACTATTCGCGAGTCCGTTTTGACGTTTCTCGCGCGCACCGAGTTTCCCGCCGCCCATCCGTTGTTAGGGGAAGCCAACATTTTCAACATGCTCCTTCAACATGAGGAACAGCATAATGAGACGATCCTCTTGATCCTCCGTCTGCTCGCGGCGGAACGACATGATGCGGAACACCCGCACGCGCTCAATCCCCCAATCCTTCTTCCGCCAGACGCGACACGACCCGCGCTCATTGAGCATGCGATGGTACATGTTCCCGCTGGTCCGTTGCTCATGGGCAGTGATGAACGAGGAACGACGCTGGACAATGAACGACCGCGACACGTGGTCGCGGTGGGTGACTTCGAGATCGACCGTTATCCGGTGAGCAATCGCGAGTTTCTCCGATTCGTTTTGGCGGGTGGCTACGAATGTCCACAATGGTGGAGTGCGGAGGGATGGCGATGGCGCGTGCAACAACGGATCACGCAGCCGTTGTACTGGCGTCAAGCAGCAACTGGAGAATGGCTGGAAATAGGCGATGGGTCTGTCGCTCCGTTGGAGCTTGACCGACCGGTGATGCACGTGAGTTGGTACGAAGCCGAGGCTTACGCACGTGCCGTGGAGAAGCGGCTGCCAACGGAAGCCGAATGGGAAAAAGCTGCGCGGTGTGGAGTTTTGGCCATGACTGGTTACGCGTGGGAATGGACCTCGACGTGGTTCCACCCGTACCCTGGATTTGTCGCGCACCCGTATGTTGGATATTCGGTTCCGTATTTTGATCACCGACATCGAATCCTCCGTGGTGGCTCATGGGCAACCCACGCGTGGGCAACCCTCTCGCATGTCCGCCGTCCGACTTTTCGCAATTGGTATCAGCCGGGGGTGCGCGCAGTCTTCGCGGGCATTCGGTGTGCGCGCGATCGTGCCGGCGGAGAGGTCAACGAAACCCCTCCGGCGACCGAGGGCTTGCACTAACGATTCTCATAGGCAAACTGAGGCGCTGTGAGTACACAAAACCATGCCATCAATAGCTCTCGTTCGCGGATTCACACGCCGGTCGAGATTCACTCGCAGTTCCGCGAGGATGTCCGCATTGGGCTTCAACACCCGCGCAAAACGATTCCGCCCAAGTATTTCTATGATGCGCACGGCTCCCTGCTCTTCGAGCAAATCTGCCAGCAGCCTGAGTATTATCTGACGCGCACGGAGGCGCTGATTCTGCGGAACCACGCGGCGGACGTGGTGGATATTGTGGGGAACAGCACGGTTGTCGAGCTGGGCAGTGGTAGCGCGGTGAAAACCCGCCTGCTTTTCGATGAGTACCAACGACGGGAGCAGGCGCTTCACTACGTGCCCATCGACATCAGTGCCTCAATGCTTGAAGAATCGGCCCGTACCCTCACGACCGTCTACCCGCGGCTTCAGATTGATGGACTGGCCACTGACTATTGGCACGGACTGGCCGCGCTTCCCCAAACGCACACGCGGTTGGTGCTGTTCCTGGGGAGCAATCTGGGCAATTTTACGCTCGCGGAACAGGAACAACTCTTCGCGCAGCTTGCCCGTACTCTACAACCCGGAGACTACTTCTTGATCGGCTTGGATTTGCGCAAACCGATCTCCGTGCTGGAACCCGCCTATAACGACGCGGCTGGCGTCACCGCCGCTTTTAACCTGAATCTGCTGGAGCGCATGAATCGCGAACTGGCCGCGCGCTTCGACACCTCGACCTTCGCGCATCACGCCTTTTACAACAGGGACCAGCATCAGGTGGAAATGCACTTGCGCAGCACGATTCCACAAGAAGTGACAATCTCCGCTCTCGACATGCGGGTCGCGTTTCGCGTGGACGAAACGATTCATACGGAAATCTCACGCAAGTTCGAGCCGGCGGAGGTGCGTGCCCAACTCGCGCGCCACGGCTTTACGCCGCGCGCGCAATGGGCGGATGAGCGTGAGTGGTTTCTGGTGTCGCTCTTTCAATATACTGGAACCGCTCCCACCCCTTAGCCAATGGACACCGGGATTCCGAAGCGGCGACTGACCGTGATCGCCGCCGGTGGCACCATCAGCCATACGCGCGACCCACGCACTGGCCACAGCGGTCCGGGGCTCACCGCCGCGGAGTTGCTGCGACACACGACGATCTCCGACACATACGAGATTCATCCGATTGATCTCGCTGAACGGACAACGCCACTCCGACATCCACACGAACTGCTCAATCTTGCCCGCGCCATTCAACAGGCGGCGGACACCAGTGACGGCGTGGTGGTGACCCACGGTACCGACACGATGGAGGAAGTCGCCTATCTGGTTGATGAGACCGTGCGGGCCACGGTGCCGATTGTGTTCACCGGAGCGATGCGCCCAAGTTGGGCGAGTGGCTATGATGGCGGGCGCAACCTCGACAACGCGCTCCGTGTCGCGGCGACCGTGGCGGCTGACTACGGCACGCTGGTGACAATGCACGACGAGATTTTCGAGGCGTGGAGCGTATACAAAACGGATACCGGAGCAATGGATGCCTTCACCGCGCGAAGAGGCGCGCCATACGGACGTATTCTTGGCGATCAGCTTACGCTCACATGGCGACCGGTTGTGCGCGCACGCCGCGGAGCAATTCCACCAACACTTCCGCCCTCAGTGCCAATTTTGATGATGGGAGTTGGCGATGATGGAGCCGGATTCGAAGGTACGTTGTCACAGCATGGGCAAGGCATCGTCGTCGCCAGCATGGCGGCGGGCGCGGTGCCACCGATAGCGTATGAAAAGCTCATGGTGCTAGCGAAGAGCGGACTGCCCATCGTGCTGTGCTCAAGTGCGACGAGTGGCCGCACGGCGGAGGAACATTACTATCCCAAGGCGTATGACGCGCTCCGCGCGGCGGGCATCGCGATCGAGGATTGGTTATCGCCACGCAAGGCGCGCATACGGCTCATGGTGAGTATGGGATTACACACGGCGTATGTGCCGTTTGGGGGAGAGTTCTTACCGTAGCGACCGCGCCCTTTCTCGACAGGAAGAGCTGTCGTGATTAGGATGCCGAGGCTCCACTCCGTGGTCACGCGATCGCTTCCAGTCCTTTTTTTCGGACGAGGGACAGCAGCTTCAAGGATGGCCCCTGTGGTTGTTTCTCACCGCGTTCCCACTTGCTCACGAGTCCCGTGGTGACGTTTAGGTAGTTGGCGAACACCTCCTGACTCACCCCCGCCCGCTTGCGGAGCGCGGCGATCTGTCTGGGCGAGAGTTCCTCAACCGTCATCAAACAGGACGCATCGAACTCATGCATGGTTTTGGTGTCAAGTAAACCCGCTTGATGTAAGTCCGTCATCGCTTCGTGCAAAGCACCCAACGCCTTACTCCGATATTTTTTCTTCGCCATAGTTCACCTCTTCCAAGACTTTGCCTATATCCGCTTCGCGCAAATGCAGATACGCTCGTGCCGCTTTTTGATATTCCCGCAGTTCCTCGGGCTCCAAATTCTCTTGATCGCTTTTGGCGAACCCGTACAAAAACACCGCACGGCTACCTTTACGATAGACAATGATCGTCCGGTATCCGCCCCGCTTCCCTTCGCCGGCACGGGCGAGGCGTTTCTTTATCAGACCCGCTCCCAGGTCACCGTCATGGAGGCCCATTGCTATTTCACGCACGGCCTCCGCCAGCTTCTGGTCGCGGATGCCTTCTTTCCGCGCGAACCGACCAAATCCTTTCGTCTTGAAAACCCTCATCCGACTCTCTCTCGCGCGAGACTCAGGCTGTGGCACCCCGCGTCATGGAAGAAGTCGCCTACTTCTTCGCCCACAAATCCGCGTACCCCACCACCTCAACCGCTTGCACCTCCGGAGTCATCAACAGCGGCTCTTCGGTATCGAGGTTGATCGCGACAAACTCCAGCCGCGCATCTTTTTGCCAATTCTTGAC
>JANMSE010000319.1:0-6267 GCA_031389045.1 Deltaproteobacteria bacterium
CAAGAAAAACGCCAGGAGCTTGCCGGAGCCCACCAATGAACCTCGACGCGCTACGCTCGCAGCTTGCGAGCAAACAAAAACTTGCTCTTCTCGTCGGAGCCGCGGCCCTGGTGTTGAGCGGAATTGGGGCGATGGCTGACGCGACCCATTTTTTTCGGGGCTATCTCCTGGGCTATATGTTTTGGATGAACCTCACCTTAGGGTGCCTGGGCTTCGTGATGATGCACAACTTGACCGGCGGAGACTGGGGACACGCCACCCGTCGTGCTCTGGAAGCTGGGATGCGGACGCTCCCGCTCATGTTGCTGCTCTTTCTTCCGATTCTGTTCGCCGCTTTCAACCTTGACCATGTTGAAGGTCATCACGGCCTCTATGAATGGGCGAATCCAGAGCATGTCAAGGGTGATAAAATCCTGACGCAGAAGGCGTCCTATCTGAATGGTACGGCCTTTGGCATTCGCGCGGCGATCCTGTTCGCCTTCTGGTTCACCTGGTCTTACGTCCTCTCCAAGGGGTCTCACGAGTTCGAGAAGACCCCGAATCTGCGTATTGTCGAACGCATGGAGAACTGGAGCGGGCCAGGGGCCGTACTGTTTTTCCTGGCCACGACCTGCGCTTCGTTTGACTGGGTGATGTCTCTGGAGCCGCATTGGTACTCGACGATCTACGGCGTGCTCTTCTTGGTCGGACAGGGGCTCGCCACCTTAGCCTTTATGATCGTGTTCACGGCCTGGACGACACGCTATGAGCCGTTTTCACAATCCGTGACCGAGAAGCATTTCCACGATCTAGGAAAATTGATGCACGGCTTCGTCGTGCTGTGGGCGTATGGATCATTCTCACAGTTCCTCATTATTTGGTCGGCCAACCTTCCCGAAGAGATTCCGTGGTACCTCCATCGCACTGGTCATGGCTGGCTTGTATTAGCGCTGTTCTTGATGGGGTTCCACTTTTTTGTTCCCTTCTTTGTCCTGCTCTCGCGACACGTCAAGCGACACAAGAACAAGCTCATTTGGGTCGCGGGCTGGATGCTGATTGCCCGTTATGCCGATCTCTATTGGCAGATCGTGCCGTCGTTCAAGGAAGAGTCCCATTTCCACTGGCTCTATCTGGTTCCCCTAATCGGTATTGGTGGGGTCTGGCTGTTTGTCTTCCTCTGGCAACTGCAAGAACGGTCGTTGCTGCCACTGCCGGATAATTCGTATGAAAGCGCTGAGGCTGTCACCATGAAACAGATACAGGGAGCGTAACCATGAGTGAGCACGCGACCCACGGGCACGGTGAACATCACCGCAGTGAGCATCACCACGGTGAGCATCACCCTGAGGCCCAGCATGAAGAGAACGTCATTCAACTGACTCCGCTGGTGATTTTCGCTGTGGTGATGATCCTGGTGTCCGTCGCGACGTTTATGACCGTCAAGATTATCCAACATACCTTTGACATTAACTGGGAACGAGCCGAGGCCAAGGTCTCTTCGCTCCCACAGTCGCCAATGCCGCCCACGCCAATGCTTCAGGTTTCTTCTGGACAGGATCTTATTGAGTTGCGCGCGAAAGAACAGGCGGCGCTCACGAGTTATCGCTGGGTTGATGAGAAAAATGGGGTCGTCGCCATTCCCGTGGAACAGGCGATCACACTCCTGGCACAGCGAGGATTACCGTCGCGTGACCAGGCCCAAGCTGAGGAGTAAAGGTCGATGACGGAAAGACGACAACATGAGCAGTGGGTCAGGCCGACCGTGATGCGTTTCGTGAAGCCGCTTGGGCCGCGGATGGTGCGCGCTGGGTGCCTCGGCGTCCTGCTGCTGCTCTTCGTATCCTCGGCGACCGCGCAATTGGCGGCTTACAACGAAGCGGCTCCTTATAAGGCCCCGGCCTCGCATAATCCTTTCGCCGATATTGGCTTGGATCAACGTTTGGACTCGCAACTGCCGCTTGACCTCACCTTTTCCGATGAGAGCGGCAAACAAGTTCAGTTGCGCGACTATTTTGGCAAGAAGCCTGTCATTCTCTCGCTCGCTTACTACGACTGTCCCATGTTGTGCACCCTGGTCATCAATGGGTTGATTCGCACGTTGCGGACGCTGTCGTTTTCCGCTGGGAATGAGTTCACCGTGCTCACCGTGAGTTTCAATCCCACGGATACCGCGAGAATGGCGGCGATGAAGAAACAAACCTCCCTCCAAAGTTATAATCGGAAGGGAGCCGACGCGGGGTGGCATTTCTTGACGGGCGATGAAGCCACGATTCAGCAACTGACACAAGCAGTGGGCTTTCGCTACCGCTATGACACGGAACGCAAGGAATACGCGCATGCCAGTGGGATCATCATACTAACTCCAGATGGGCGAATTTCGCGTTACTTCTATGGTGTTGAATATGCTCCGCGCGATGTGCGCTTTGGTCTCATTGAGGCCGCTGGTGGCAAGATTGGGTCTCCGGTCGATCAACTGTTGCTGCTCTGTTATCACTACGACCCCGTGACCGGAAAGTATGGCGTACTGATTACCCGTTCTCTGCGCCTAGCGGGGGCGGCAACGGTTTTAGGGATTGGCGGATTCATCGTCCTGTCGTTGCGCCGCGATCGACGGCAGAAGGTGGTTGGAAAGACACCATGATAGGGAAATTTTCTTTTTGGCCTGAGCAGGCTTCCTCCGTCGCCCTGGGAGTTGATCTGCTCTACATCTTCATCATTGTCGTGACCGTGGCGACGTCGCTGGCGGTCTACACGGCCGCCGCGATTTTCATCGTCAAGTACAAGCGTCGTTCGGAAGACGAGATTCCCGAACAGATTGAGGGCAACCTTCCACTTGAAATCGCGTGGTCACTGATTCCTCTGGGCCTCGTCCTCGTGATGTTCGTGTGGGGCATCGTGGTCTTCTATGACCTCTCGCGCACGCCGGCTGATGCGTTGAATTTCAATGTCGTGGGCAAACAGTGGATGTGGAAAATACAACATCCCACTGGCAAACGAGAAATTAACGAACTGCATGTGCCGCTTGGGCAGTCGGTGAAGTTGACCATTACGTCGGAAGACGTGTTGCACAGTTTCTTTATCCCCGCTTTTCGTACCAAGATGGACGCGGTTCCTGGTCGCTACACCACGAGCTGGTTTAAGGCGACGAAGACTGGCGAGTTCCATATCTTCTGCGCCGAGTATTGCGGCACCAAGCACTCGCATATGATTGGCCGCGTGGTGGTGCTGGACCCAGCTCACTACGAACAATGGCTCAAAACCGGCAGCACGACGGCGGCGGTCACCAATGAAACCCCTGAAGTCGCTGGCGCCCGCCTGTTCATGGAACAGCGCTGTAACACGTGCCACGTGACCAATGGTTTGATGGCACCACTGCTGGCCGGCGTGTTTGGTTCGCAAGTGACATTGCAAGGTGGCGAGACCGTGACCGCCGATGAGAATTACTTGCGCGAGTCGATCGTGACGCCACAAGCGAAAATCGTCAACGGCTATCAACCGAATATGCCGACCTTCCAGGGGCAGATCACCGAAGAATCCATCCTGCAGTTGATCGCATACATTAAGTCGTTGAGTAAGGGGGAAGCTGGGTCACATAGCGCGACAGCCCCTACGACCAGCACATCCGAAGCACAGGCAGCGACAACTGGTAGTAGTGATAGCCAGCTTACAACGCCTACCGAACCTGTCGCCCCACTAGCAGATGAGCCGCCGGCTCCGACGGAAGATCAGCCTGCGCCCGCCGCGCCAGGAGACCCTTCAGCCGCGGCCACGGAAGATCAGTCTGCGCCAACCGAACACTCCGCTCCAGCAGCGGGTGACCAACACTAGGACATGACCAAAGGGAAAACGAGGACCGAATCATGAGCGCAGTCGCGGTTCCGACACACACCGAAGCGCCCGCACGAGAAATGCCGCGGGAAAATTATCTTAACGATGGCTATGGCATCAAATCGTGGTTGCTGACCCTTGACCACAAGCGGATCGGCCTCCTCTACATGGTCTCCGTCTCGATCTTCTTTCTGCTGGGAGCGCTGTTTGCCATGACGGTCCGCTTGGAGCTGATGACGCCCGGCGGGGACCTGATGGAGGCCGAAACCTATAACAAAATGTTTACCATGCACGGGATAGTCATGGTCTTTTTCGTGCTCATCCCGGCGATTCCGGCGATTTTAGGGAATTTTCTGATCCCCTTGATGATCGGCGCGCGCGATGTCGCCTTTCCGCGGCTCAATCTGGCGAGTTGGTATGCGTTTATGATGGGGGGAACGCTGGCTCTCACCGCGGCCCTCTTTGGTGGGGTCGATACCGGATGGACCTTCTATACACCGTACAGTTCGGTCTATTCGAATAGTAATGTGATCCTCGCCGGCATGGGAGCATTTTTTGCCGGGTTTTCCTCGATTCTGACCGGTCTCAACTTCATCGTGACGATCCACACGATGCGAGCCCCAGGCATGACCTGGTTTCGGCTGCCGTTGTTTATTTGGGCCCACTACGCGACGAGTATCATCCAAGTCCTGGCGACGCCAGTGATTGCCATCACCCTGCTGCTGATGGTGCTTGAACGTGGGTTAGGTTTGGGGATTTTCAATCCGAGCCTGGGTGGCGATCCGGTGTTGTTCCAGCATCTGTTCTGGTTCTATTCTCATCCCGCCGTCTATATCATGATTGTTCCCGGCATGGGTGTGATGAGTGAAATGGTCGCCTTCGTTGCACGTAAGCGCGTGTTTGGCTATTCGTTCGTCGCCTTCTCTAGCATTGCCATTGCCGTCATCGGCTTCTTCATCTGGGGACATCACATGTTTGTCAGTGGTCAGTCGGTCTACGCCGGGATGGTGTTCTCGCTCATTACGTTCCTGGTCGCTATTCCTTCAGCGATTAAAACCTTTAACTGGGTCGCGACGCTGTATAAGGGATCGATCACCTACGAATCTCCGTTATACTTTGTCGTTAGCTTCTTAGGACTGTTTGTGATTGGTGGGGTGACTGGCCTCTTCTTGGCCGCCGTCGGGCTCGATGTCCACATGCACGACACCTATTTTGTCGTCGCGCACTTTCATTACATCATGGTTGGTGGCGAGATCGTGGCATTTCTCGGCGGTCTGCACTTCTGGTGGCCCAAGATCACTGGCCGCTGTTATTCAGAGGCATTCGCGAAGATTTCCGCACTCCTGGTGTTTTTTGGCTTCAATCTCACCTTCTTCCCACAGTTCCTGGTTGGGTATCTCGGCATGCCACGCCGCTACCATACTTATCCGCCGGAGTTCCAGGTTTTCAACGTCATGTCCACCGCCGGGGCGACGATCCTGGGAGTCGGGTACCTCTTGCCGTTCATCTATTTGCTTTGGTCGCTCAAGTACGGAGCGGTGGCTGGCCCGAATCCGTGGCGGGCAAAAGGCTTAGAATGGACGATCCAATCGCCACCCAAGACTGGCAACTTCGACCACACGCCCATCGTGCATGAAGAGGCTTACGAATACGCAACGCTAGACGTTAGAGGGGAGGCCAAAGGTGTCTGACGCGCACGCAGCGACAACCGTTGATCATCACGACCCCTTTGTTGCCCATCAATTTGATGATCGAGCACAGCAAAAAGATGCCGTCACCCTTGGCATGTGGGCCTTCCTGGTGCAGGAAGTGCTCTTCTTTGGTGGTTTATTCACGGGATACACCGTCTATCGCGCGTATTATCCCGAAGCGTTTATCGCCGGGAGTCATCATCTCGACATTACCCTTGGGGGCTTTAACACCATCGTCCTCATCGGCAGTAGCTTGACGATGGCGCTCGCGGTCAACGCCGCGCAGAATAGTAAACAGCGGCCGTTGATAGGCTATTTGCTGGCTACCCTCTTTCTTGGGTTCGTGTTCCTTGGTGTGAAGGTCGTCGAATACAAGGAAAAATTCGACCACCACCTTATCCCGGGATACAACTTCGCGTGGCCAGATGGCGGACCGCTAGCGAACGCCACTCAAATTTTCTACAGCTTCTATTTTGTGATGACGGGCATGCACGCGTTGCACATGATTATCGGCGCGGGGGTTCTTACCCCACTGATCATCATGGCGGTCCGAGGGCGATTCTCGAAAGACTACTACTCACCGATTGAGATGTTTGGCCTCTACTGGCACTTCGTCGATATCGTGTGGATTTTCCTGTTCCCTTTGCTGTATCTGATTGGCCGTCATTAAAAAGACGAGACGGATTATTTCTATGGAACACACACACAAACACGCCCACCATCCCCCAATATCGCTCTACTACAAAATCTTTGGGGCGTTGATGGTTCT
>JANMSE010000337.1:0-6726 GCA_031389045.1 Deltaproteobacteria bacterium
CTGACGACCGCCGACATTTCCGATCAGGTCATGGAGATTGCCTGCGGGTTGCACAATCTCCGGGTCCGGTGTCGGCACCCGCTCCCAACTTTCGACGTATTCAGCTTGCTCAGCCCTGCTTAAACCCGATAATGTCTATTGATGTAATCGTTGCGTTTCTCTCGGCTGATCTGGGTGGTATCTCCGGCAATAGCTTCAAGCTCTCCAGAGAATGTCGAGGTCAACTTGCCCAGATTCATCGGTTCTTTCGGCACGCCCAGATACGTGGCGCACCCGGATAAACAGAGTGTTAGGAGTACTCCCCATAGTCGTTGCCGTTGTCCACACATAGCCATCTTTCCTTCTCTCGTGGTGAATGCTTTCTGTCCGAGATTGGTGCTCTGAAGGCGCGTAAGCATCTTCCGAGCCGCCCCCGGTTCTAGAGGCGTAACAAAGCACTGAACAAAATGTTCAATCGGTATGAACACCCCAACCGGCCGAAAAAAAATGGGGCGTGTCCCGAAGTCAGGACACAGGTGGTAAACCGGCCTCCAGATCAAGGATCGCCTCCCCTTTTCAGTTGCGAAGAAAGGGGTTTTCTCCTATGGTTTCCTCTCTAAGAAAGGATGTCACGATATGTACTCTTCTTCTGCTATCCTCCGTCTTCTTGTCCTTATAGTCGCCAGTATTACTTCTATGCGCAGTCCCGCGCAGGCCACCAGTGTCCCTGAAGTGACGTTCCCCGAACTCGTGCATGGCGCGGACGTCATCGCCGTCGGCTCGGTTTCCTCCATCAAGGAGCAGTGGGATGAGGCACGCAAAGCGCCTCTGACCCTTGTCACTTTCTCCAACCACACGGTGCTCAAAGGGAATCCCGGCGCATCCATGACCCTCGAATTCCTCGGTGGCCGCACCCCCCAAGGACTGACTCTCGTGATCCCTGGAGTGCCCCAGTTCAAGGTCGGAGAAAAAGCCGTGCTCTTCTGCGCCGGGAACCACCGCGACTTCAGCCCAGTGGTCGGCGTCTGGCAAGGAGTGCTCCGCGTGATGACCGACCCACAACGCAGGGTCGAAACCATCAGTGACAATTTCCGTATCCCAATCGTCAATATCCACGAGGGCAAGTTACGGAAACTCTCTCCCATGACGGCGGAACAATCACCACTCACCCTCCCCGCCCTCTTGCAAGCCATTCAACAAGAATTGCCCCATTCATAATCACCAGAAAGTAGACACTACAATATGATCCAGAGCATCGCTGGTCTCTTTATTGTTTTTTTCACTCTCACATCCATCCCAGTCACTGGAGTCGCGTTTGTCCGAGAAACCGCGAACGGTGGAGCCCCAGCATTTTGGCCCGATGCCCAAACACCACTGAATCTTCAACTCGGCTGTCCACCCAATAGCCCCTTACCGGTCTGGGGTCCGTGTTGGGATGACGCGGCCAAAGACGCCGCTCAGCGCTGGCAGCCGGCGAGCACCCGGTTTCGGTTCCTCACCCCACCTCCCACATCGGCCAGTCCGTGTGGCACCGATGGGCGACAAACCTTGGCCTTTCAGCCCTCGTTCTGTGGCGCGGCCTTTGGGGGCGCGGTCGCGGTGACCGCCTACTATATCAATTCCACCACGGGGGAATTGATCGAAGCCGACACCCTCTTTGATGCCAATCGCTCCTGGACAACCTATCCTGGGCCGGTGCGAACAGACGGGGTCGGCAACGTGATCTATGATTTTCACCGCGTGGTAACTCATGAGCTTGGACATGTCCTCGGTCTTGATCATCCCGATGATTTTGGCCAAACCGTTGAGGCCATTATGAATCGCCGCGTCAGCAATACCGACACAACCCAGGCGGATGATCTTGCCGGTGTCAGCGCGATTTATCCCGGCGCCGGCACTCCTCCCCTCGGCAACCTCGAAAACCCCAAACCAGGGAGTTTCACCAGCGGCATTGGCACGATCTCCGGGTGGGTCTGTTCAGCTACTCGCATTGATCTCCAGGTCGATGGCACCATCATGGTGGAAGCTCCGTATGGCTCTTTGCGCCATGATACCCAGGGAGGGTGCGGCGACACGAACAACGGCTTTGGCTATTTGGTGAATTGGAGCAATCTCGGCTCTGGGCAGCATACACTCGTGGCACTCGCCAACGGAGTGGAATTCGGGCGGGCGACCTTTACCGTCTCCACGTTTGCCATCCCGTTTGTGACTGGCGCCAGCGGCACCTATGTCGTGCCATTCAATGGCCGCAATGTGACGCTCCAATGGCAAGAGTCACTACAAAACTTTATTATTCGCGGAATTGAATAGGTGGGAACGGAGAGGGCGGGATTTGAACCCGCGGTACGGGGTTAGCCGTACACCCGCTTAGCAGGCGGGCGCCTTCGACCACTCGGCCACCTCTCCGTGTCATTGGTGAAAGTGCCGCGATACTATCGTTTCTCTTTGTGCTGCGCAACAACAGCCTTCCCCGAACCTTCCGCCCCCAGTAAATTCCCTCCCCGTTTCCCGCCATGATGACACCCGAATCGAGCCACCTTCTTGACAAATGAAATTGAAAATGATTATCAATCTCAATTAAAAAACAGGGGGGACTTCATGTTCAAGCAGGTTGTTGTAGGAATTAGCATGCTCACCATTTTGACAGGAACTGCGACAGCACAGACCAAAGGCGCGGGACTCGAAGAAAAAATAGATCGACTCCAGCGGCAGATGCAGGACATGCAGAAAGAGCTGGACTCGCTCCGGACCGAACAAAAAAAGGCGAAGGAAGAATCCACAACCAAACAAACGGAAAGTGAACGAAAAACTGGCATCCTGGCCGAGGAGTTTGAGAAGCTCAAAACCAACCTGACGGTACCAGAACTCACCGAGTCCAAGAGTTTGTACGGTTTGGGACCTGCGGCCTCAAAGGTCTACGGCGTCCGCGGCGGACTCTCCATCGGTGGGTATGCCGAAGGGTACTACAGCAAGTTTGTGTCAGACAAAATCCAAGCAAATCGCGACACGTCCGATTTCGTCCGCCTCGTGACGTATATTGGGTACAAATTTAACGACTGGATCCTGTTCAATTCCGAGATTGAGATTGAACACTCTTTTACGCAAGCGACCAAGTCGAGCGGGGCTGGCGAAGTCGCGGTTGAGTTTGCCTACCTCGATTTTCTCCTCTCTGAATACGCCAATGTCCGTACCGGGATGTTGTTAATGCCGGTGGGATTCATCAACGAAATGCACGAGCCCAATACCTTCTTTGGCGTCTTTCGCCCAGAGGTGGAATCGCGTATCATCCCCACGACCTGGCGCGAGAACGGTATCGGCCTGTTTGGCAAGCTGCACGACGACCTGCACTATCGCCTGTATGGGACGACGGGCCTGAATGCTCGCGGGTTTAGTGTTGCCGGCCTGCGCGGGGGGCGTCAGCGGGGCAATCGCGCACTCGCGGAAGACCTCGCGATCGTTGGCCGTCTCGATTACACCCCCACGCCGAGTCTTTTGCTTGGCGGGTCCTTTTATGCGGGCGACCAAGGGCAGAATCAAACGGTGGAGGGCACTTCGATCCCAGACACGAATCTTCTCTTGTGGGAACTCCACGCCCAGTATCGCGCGTATGGGTTGGAGCTTCGTTCGTTAGTGACCATGGCACACCTCGGTGATGCGCGGGCATTAACCCAAGCGTTGCGCACTACTAAAGATATCGGGGCCAACGACACGATCGCCAATACCATGCTGGGAGCCTATGCCGAGGTTGGGTACGACATCTTGCCGCACCTCTATCCCAACACGGATCACTATCTCGCCCCGTTTGTTCGCTTTGAGTACTACAATACGCAAGATAATGTTCCAGCCGGACTGAGCCGCAACGGCAACGTCGAGCAGCGGCTGTGGACTAGCGGCTTGTCTTACAAACCCCATCCTAACGTTGTGCTGAAAGTCGATTACCGACGGTTTTCGCCGGTGAAAGGCATACGGCCTCATGAGGTGAATTTTGGCATTGGCTTGGCATTTTAGTTTCGTCCTCCTGAGCTTGAGCGTGTTCTCCATTGGGCTGTTCCCCCGGAACGCCACGGCCAAGGCCTTCTATTCCAAACCCGAAGCGTTGGCCGCGGCATTTCCAGACGCCGATAAGATAGACACGCAGACCTTCTTTCTTACAGAAGCACAAGCACAGCAGGTGACGACGCTCGCCGGGGCGACACTCGAATCGAAACTCGCCACCGTGTACGTTGGCCAGCGCGCTGGCCAAATCTTGGGCTACGCGTTTATTGACACGAGCATCGTTCGGACTCTGCCGGAGACCTTTCTCATCGTCATTACGCCAACCGGCATCGTGGAAAAATTGTTCATCCTGGCGTTCTATGAACCGGAAGAATATATGCCCTCGGAACGCTGGCTCAAACAGTTCGAGCAACAAAAGCTCCACCCCGCTCTGCAAGTGCGCCGCGACATTCACGGCATTGCTGGAGCCACCCTCACGTCCAGAGCGATCACGAGCGGGGTCCGGCGAGCACTCGCCCTTTTCCACGTCTTGCTCCAAAAGGACACTCATTAACAATGCGTTTCGTTATTACCGGCGAGTTCTCGCGCAACCGTCTCTTGCAAACAATCATCGTCCTGTTCGTGCTGTACGTGGCCTTGTTGTGGGTGACGAACGCCTTGCTCTATTTTCACAAAATGGACCTCACCTACACCTCCGTGGTCGAGTATTACCTGGGCTCCGAGGAAAAATTCATGCAACCGCGCAGTTACCAAGGGATGCTGGAAATCTCGCATTTCCACTTCTTCGCCATGGGCATGCTGCTCCTCACCTTGACGCACTTGATGCTGTTCGTACCGCTGGCGTCCAAGTACAAGCCCGTGCTGATTACTTGGTCCTTCCTGTCGGCGATCTGCGATGAAGGCGCGAATTGGCTGGTGCGGTTCGTGCACCCGCTGTTCGCCTATTTCAAGATCGCGAGCTTTCTCTCCTTGGAAATCAGTTTGGCCGTCCTGATGGGACTGAGCCTGTGGTCGGTCTTGAGCGGCTCGCAACAAAACTATCGTCCGCAAGGACAAGACGCTTCCGAGGCACCCATCGCAACCGACCCAACATGACGCTCACGTCCCCTACCTTCATCCGTCCACGTGGGAGAACGCAGGGGCGGGACCGCGGGAGATGCCTTCGCGCGCTGTGTCTCTTCACGTGGCTGCTCTTTCCCTCCCTCACCAAGGCAACCGAGTGCGTGAGCGACGGGCGCTACGTGATGGGCACGGTGCTGGAGATCACTCTTTGTACCGATCATGCGGAGCCGCTCCAACAACGGTTCGACCCGCTTTTTACCACCGCTACGCATTTGGATGCGATTCTCACCACCTACAATCCCACCAGTCCCGTCAGTCGTCTCAATGCCGCCGCGGGAAAAGGCCCATTCGCGCTTCCCCAAGAAGTCAGCGACTTACTTACCCTCTCGCGCCACTACTCACAGAGCACCCAGGGAACATTCGATGTCACCGTCGGTCCGCTCATGGTGCTGTGGCGAGATGCCGTCCATCGCCAAACCATTCCCGCTCGGAAAGCACTGCGAAAGGTTCGGCGCATGATTGGCAGTGATAAAATTCACCTTCTGCCCCAGAATACCGTTGTCCTGAAACTAGGAATGGCGGTTGACTTCGGCGGTATCGGCAAGGGGTACGCGCTCGATCACGTACACCAGCAGCTCACGCAACAGCATATTCAGCATGCCTTGCTCGACTTCGGCCAAAGCAGTCTCTGGGCGCTGGGCGCTCCGCCGGATGCGCCGGGGTGGCGGATTCTGCTGCAACATTCCAACGGTGCTCACGTGGGTGTCCTGACGTTACGAGATCAAGCGCTATCGATTTCGGCGAGCATGGGCCAAGTGTTCGAGATCAAGGGGCGGCGCTACGGTCATGTGCTTGACCCACGGACTGGCCAACCCCTGCGACGGGACCTGCTGGCTTGTGTCATCGCGCCAACCGCGACTCAAGCGGAGGCACTCAGCAAAGCGTTGCTCATTCTCGGCGAGCACGAAGGTCTCGCCCTTTTGCGACGGTTTCCGGGAGTGGACGGGATGTTGAGTGAAACAACGGGAACCTCCTGGATGACGCCGGGATGGCAACAAGCGGTGTCATTTGCCGCGTCCCCGACGGCACGATAGCCACAGTTATTCTCGGTTCCGCAATCGCGAGGACATCGGAAAATCTCCGCGAATCAATTCCTGCGGGTCACCTCCCATCGTCCAGGCCCCGCCGCCGTCATCATCTTCAGGTGAGGCTTTGGCGGGTTGTCTTTGGAATGCTTGTCTTGGTGGGGGCGACGAGGGCGGAGCAGGTGGCGCAATCGCGAATTCCAACTCGCGGCTCGTCAGCTCTTCGACAACCTCACTCAATAACGGCTCACGGAGCGGGATGTTACTGACAAGCCACAGCAGATACTCGTCGGGAATGGCGCTGATCTCTTGACCTTTGTATTTGCCAAAGGGCATCGGCATACATGTCCCCTCCTCTCACAAGAAGTGCACGCATCATAGCGTGGCAAGAACCGTTTTCAATATCTGGCGCTCTCGTAAGGAAATTTCATTTGATCCCCCTCACCCTAGCCCTCTCCCTGGCAGGGCTTATCATTACCCACATTTATGTCACTTACGTGGATGGAAGAGACAGTACATGTGAGTGAGGTCGGCCAAGTGTTGAAAGCCGCGCCACAGCACGGTCACGCCCGGGGGGCCATCCCCCGCGCGCCCCAGAAACCCG
>JANMSE010000424.1:0-8895 GCA_031389045.1 Deltaproteobacteria bacterium
CTCGATAATGCGTCGCATGGCGTAAGTGCAGCGGCGATTGCGAGGGACGATGCTGATCAACTCCGGCTCTTGGCGATTGCGATCATCTTCACACGGCAGAACCGGAGCCGCTTCCCAGACATTGCTGGGCAGGTAACTCAAGAACCGTCGGATCTGTAAGAACACGTCGGCTTCGTCTTCGGCCACATTGTCCACCACGCCACTCGATTCATGCACGTGCGCCCCACCAAGTTCCTCTTTGGTGATGGCCTGACCGAAGGCGCGTTCGACTAACGCTGGACCACCAACCATCACTTGCGCGGTTGTGCGTGTCATCACGGAAAAATGGGACGCGACCAACCGTGCCGCTGGCAGTCCGGCCACTGGCCCCATCGCCGCCGAGGCAACCGGAACCGTGCTCATCACCTGCATGATCGACATGAACCGCAGTGGGGCATTGACCGCGTCGCCACCACCGCCACCGGAACTTTTCCCTGCACCGCGCGGCACGCTCCCACCTCCGCCTTCAAGAAAACGAATCAATGGCACCCGATAACGGAGCGCCAACTCTTCGGCGAAGACGCTCTTGCGCAATCCAGCGGGTGACGGAGAGCCGCCCTTCAGTGTGAAATCCTCACCACCGACGACACACGGGCGACCGTCAATTTTGCCGAAGCCCAGGAGATAATTGCCTGGTGTGAAGGCACGCAGCTCGCCTTGTTCGTCAGTCTCCGAGTGGCCAGCGATCTGACCTTGTTCACGAAACGAGTCCGCGTCAATCAGTCCAGCGATGCGTTCACGAATAGTGAGGCGACCCTGCGCGTGTTGGCGGGCGACGGACTCCGTTCCGCCCTGTTCGCGCGCGAGGGTCTTGCGTTGGTTGAGTCCGTCAACTTCGCGTTGCCACGACATAAAAAAGGTTTCGGGTTTCAGGTTTCAGGTTTCAGGTTTCGGGTTAAGAAAGTCCAAGGTCCAAGGTCCAAGGTCCAAAGTCCAAGGTCACAAAATTTCTAGTCTCCAGTCTCAAGTCTCAGCCTTTTTCTCACTTTTGACTTTTGACTTTTGACTTTTGACTTCGTCTTCTTATGCCCGCTGGCCTCGCCCGCGCTGTTGAAGACTCTCGCGCCGAGCGGCAATAGCTTCCGGTGTGGCCTGTTTCACCTGTTCCCGCCACGCCTCGTATTCTACCTCCATCCCTTGCGTCAACGTCGTCGCGTAGCCTTCGTCAATCACGCGTTTGAGACGGCGAACCATATCGGGAAGACAGGACAGGATGTCGTTCGCGAGTGTCCTGCACGTCGGCAACAACTCATTGGGCGCCACCACGCGATTCACCAATCCCCAGGCTTCAGCTTTTTCGGCGGAAAGAAAGTTCCCGGTCAGCGACACCTCTTTGGCCCGGTACACACCGATTGTGCGTGAGAGTTTTTGGCTCAACCCCCAGCCGGGCATCGCACCGACGCGCCCGTGGGTATCGGCGAAGCGCGCTTCGGTCGAGGCAACCAAGATGTCGCACGCCAACGCCAACTCGAAACCGCCGGTGATCGCAAAGCCGTTGATCGCCCCGATAATCGGTCGGTCAAACGCGGTGATGGCGCGCAGAATATCGTCGTCACCGCGCACTGCCCCTTGCGATCCCTTGGGGGCTAGTCCGGTCATGCTCAACTCTTTCAGGTCCATCCCGGCACAGAACGCCTTGCCCGCGCCGGTCAGAATAACGACTCGCGTAGTGTCGTCGTTCTGTAACTCGGAGAAGGTACGGACAATCGCCTCGCGCAATTCATGCGAAAGCGCGTTCATCGCGTGCGGGCGGTTCAAGGTGAGGAGGACGACCCCTTCATTTTTTTCAATCTGGAGCACTGATTCCGTCATAGTGTGTCAATCCTTTCTCAGAGCGTGAGGCTAGACCGGCTTAAACTTCGGTATCGCAATGTCCTCCGTCCAATCGTCGAACGTCACCTGGACGGGCATGCCGATATGCACCTTCTCCGGTTCACAGCCGACGATGTTGGTCATCATCTGTGGTCCTTCCGCGAGTGTGACGAGCGCCACGACATACGGCACGTTATCCGCGAACGCCTGGGTCACCGGACGGTAGATAATCGTGTAGGACAGGACCGTGGCCCGCCCTGACGTTTTGATCCACTCCACGCGATCACTCATGCACACCGTGCAGTAGAGGCGCGGATAAAACTGATGGTGCCCACACGCCGCGCATTTTTGCACGCGCAATTCATGTTGCTTACATCCATCCCAATACGGTTGGGTTTCTTTGGTTGGCACGGGAACCGGCCTGACTCCTGGCGCTGCCATTAGTTGCTCTCCTTTCCCAAGATCATGCTGCAATGCGTTGACATAATACCGCCCTGCGCGTGGACAAACGCGATCTCGGCATCCTTGACTTGCCGCGGCCCACATTCGCCACGGAGCTGGCGCACGGCTTCGGTGATGGAAAACAACGAGCCGGGGTGTCCAGGGTGGCAGTGTGACATGAGTCCACCATGCGTATTGATTGGCAGATCGCCGCCGAGTTCAATGCGTCCACCCTCGACAAATCGTCCGCCTTCGCCTTTCGGGCAGAATCCCAAGTCTTCCAGTTCGATAATCACCACCGGCGTGAAACAGTCGTACAGTTCCGCCACGTCAATGTCCTTCGGTCCCAGCCCCGCCATCGCGTAGGCCCGTTCCCCAGCTTCCTTCGCCGCCGAGGTCGTCAGGCTGCGCGCCTGACTGAGGTGTTCATGCGAGTGGCCTTCCCCGACTCCAAGCATGTAGACCGGTTTTTTCTTGAATGACTTCGCCCGTTCAGCCGAGGTCATCACAATCGCCGCCCCGCCATCCGACACTAGCGAACAGTCTAAAAGATGCAGTGGGTGCGCGATCATCTTCGAGTTCAGCACATAGTCAATGGTGATCGGCTGCCGCATCTGCGCGGCGGGATTCATGGACGCATGCTTGCGGCACGCCACGGCGACCGCGGCCAACTGCTCACTGGTTGTGCCGTAGGCGTGCATGTGCGCCTGGGCAAGCAAGGCATAGAAACCGGGAATCGGCGGTCCATACGGGCGCTCGAATTGCGCGTGCCCAGCGGTGGACATCGCTTCAATCGCCTTGTCGCGCGAGAGGCCCGACAGCATGTTGTCGGCCATGGTAATCAAGACGGTATTGCACACACCGGTCGCGATGGCCGAGGCGGCGTGGTGCATGATCGCCAGCGTCGTCCCGCCACCCGTCGCCACATTGAGACAATAGCGGGGAAAAATTTGCATGTACTCCGCGATCATTTCCGCGTGGTACATGTAGGGTTCGACAAACGAGGTACAGGTAATCAAGCCGTCCACATCATCTTTGGTGATACCGGCATCTTCCAGCGCGAGTTTCGCGCCTTTGACATAGAGTTGCGTGGCGCTCAAATGGGGGACCACGCCAACTTCAGTGTCGGCGGCGCCCACGATCGCGACTTTGCCACGAAGCGAGTCCATTGGTATTTTCTCCTTCACCTATCCAGCAGTCGGAACTTGGAATGTGCGGGTTCTTTCTTGACACCATCCGCCTCGACTTGCAAGGTGAGGCCGCACGATGAGTGCAATCTTAGCGCTATCCGATTCCCAACTATCGGAGTTTTGCTTGGCCTGGCTAACGAGCAGTGACGCCACCATCAATGACAAACGTCCCACCAGTCACAAAGGCCGCTTCATCCGATGCCAAGTAAAGGGCCATGTAGGCGACATCCACCGCTCGTCCAGCCCGGTGGAGGGGCGTATTCTCGAGGTATGCTTGGCGGAGCCGTTGGCTGTCGGAAATCTCCGCTGTCATCGGGGTTTCGATAAACCCCGGACAGATCACGTTCGAGCGCACATTCTGAGGCGCGTAGGTCGTGGCAATCGAACGACTGAGCGCGATCATGCCACCTTTCGAGGCCGAATAGGCATGGAAGTTCGTGCCCATGAGTCCGGCAGCGGAAGCGGTGTTCACAATTGACCCATTGCCGGCTTTGATCATCTCAGGGATGGCGTACTTGCAGCATAGGTACATACTTTTCAGGTTCACGTTGAGGACGGTGTCCCAAATCTCATCGGGCAGCCGCGTGACGGGGCCGTCCTTGCCGCGGAGATACACACCAGCGTTATTGTAGAGCACCGTCAATTTGCCGAAGGTGCGCACGGCAAACGCGACGCCATCTTGTACTTGCGTGGCATCGGCGACATCCATCTGGCGTCCGACGGCCTCTCCTCCAGCCGCTTTGACTAAGTCCACTGTCTCTTTGACCCCGGCCTCATTGATGTCAGTTACGATGACTTGCGCACCCTCTTGCGCGAATAGCACCGCCGCGTCACGACCTTGTCCAGATCCAGCTCCGGTAATTAACGCCACTTTTCCTTCAAGTCGCATGGGTTCCTCCTAAATCAGACGATAAAAGATTGGCACACGATGTCTGTCACCCTGAGTGAAACGAAGGGTCTCTCAGAGAGATTCTTCGTTTTATTTAGAATGACAATGCCGGTTGGCCGCATCGTCAAGTGTACCAATGTCGTGTGTTTCGATTGAAGACAAAGGTATCGGATAAAAAAGTCACGTTCTAGAGCTAAAAGAAATTCTGCTGCCAGTTCTTTCGACTTGTTATCCGCCAGTCCACTCGTTACAGTGCTTCTCGGAGCGCGCGATGTGGGAATTTGAGTGGGACGAGGAAAATGAAGAAAAGGTCCAATTGCATGCAGTCACACCCGGAGAAGTCGAGCAATGTTTTTTCAATCGTCACTTACGAAAACGCAAACCGCGGTCAGGAGATCGCTGGTATCTCTTTGGGAGAACGGACGGAGGACGCGCGTTGTTTGTTGTCTATCAAAGCTTAGGGAGCAATGAGGTCCGGCCCATAACTGCCTATGATCTCCCGCCTGCCTTCAGAAGGAAGTATGGCAAAAGAATCTAAACGCACTCTCAAACGAATCCCGGCTTTTCGTTCAGAAGCTGAAGAGGCGCGATGGTATGGGGTGCACCGTGATGACCTCCACGAGTATCTGGATATGGATGATGCTGAACTGGTTGAGCCGAAAGCCAACGGAGACCGAGGTGATATGACACAGGCAATCTCTGTGCGGCTGCCGCAGCGGTTACTGACCGGCCTGCGCCGCGTGGCAGAACAGCAGGAGATCACCTACCAGATGCTGATCCGGCAATGGCTGACGGAACGCCTGGCTCAAGAGAGCGCTCCTGCAATTGCCCGTCGACCTCAGAGCCGACGCTCGCGTGCGGCATAGTCAACTCTGTCTCTCACCTTCAGCCCCTGGCCCCAGTTTGGACTTTGGACCACAGACTCCGAACTCGACACGAAAACACTCCATCCTCACCTCTCGTTCCTTGCTCTTCATTTTCTCCCTCTTCATTTTCTTCCTCTTCAGCCGTCAGCCTCTCTTCCTACTCTTCACTCTTAATTTTTAATTCTTCATTCATCATTATTTCAGCCCCGCCTTGCGCAGGGCGGGAAGAAAGCGCTCGAAGACCGCTGGATCTTTATAGTGCACCCTCTGTTGATACCCTTCCAGAGAGAAATGAGGACTAATTCGCATAACTTCCGCTGCGGCTGCCCGGGCCTCCTCTTCTCGACTTGATTCGCTATAGACAACAGCCAGAAACACGTAAGCAGGTAGCAAATCGGGGTTGCGGGTGATCGCTCTCTTTAGAACTGCAATCGCCTCTTCATACTGCCTTGTCAACGTATAGGCCCAGCCTAAGTTGACCAGATACTGGGCCGGATAACGGGGATTGAGGCGTATGGCCTTCTCGACCAACCTCATAGCCTCCTCTGGCCTTCCCGCCAAGTTCAGAATTATTCCCAGATTCGCATGGCCTTCAGCATCATTGGGGGCAAGGGTGATAGCCTGCTCTCCCTCAGCGATGGCTCGCTCATGCTGCTTTTTAAACACGTAAACCCAACCCAACACGCTGTGGGCCAGAGGCAGGGAATCATCCAAGGCGATCGCCTTCTGCGTTAGCGCAAAAGCCCGTTCCAGCGTTTGAGGATCCTGACTCCATTGCCAAATCCACTCCACCGTATAAGTCGCACCCAGGCTTGCGTATGCTGCCGCATATTGCGGATCTAGCGCAATGGCTTTCTCATACATCTGCCGTGCTTGCAGATTCGTCTCTTTCGTGGAGCGCCAATAGTAGTCCACCCCACGTAAGTAGTAATCGTAGGCTTCCAGGTTATTCGTGGGGGCACGCTGAAAACGCGTTTGCTCTTCTGTCGTCAGCTTGACTTTCAGGGCCAGCACGATCTTCAGCGTAACCTCATCTTGCAGCGCAAAGATGTCGCTCAGATTCCGGTCATAGCTCTCGGCCCACACATGATGGCCCGTGGTGGCATCGACCAATTGCGCAGTGATCCGCACCCGGCTATCCGCCTTCTGTACGCTACCCTCCAGTACGTACTGTACCCCTAGCTCCCGACTCACCTCCTGGACCTTCACCGCCTTGCCTTTGTAGGTGAAGACCGAGTTGCGGGCGATGACAAACAGGCCCGAAAGTTTGGAGAGGCCAGTAATGATGGCCTCGGTCATGCCATCGCTGAAATACTCCTGCTCCGGGTCGCCGCTCATGTTGGTGAACGGCAGCACAGCGAGGGAGGGTTTGAGAGGCAACGGTAACGGAGGCTGCGCCTCTTCAGTGACGAGTGAGGAGTAACGAGTGGTGAGTGGGAAAAGAGAAGGATGGAGGAAAACCGCAACTCCAGTGAGACTGAGCAGGCCCACAACAAGAAAGACTAGCCGGACACGGCGGACGGTGCCCCCTTTGTCTTCAACTTTTGCCTTTTGATTTGCCGAATCTTCCCCTCGCACCCGATATACCCGCACCGGCTCAGCAATGTTCTTCACTACTTGTTCACCCAGGTCCTCGTAGCTCAGGGCCAGCTTGTTCTTGACGTGGTCATGAACAGTTCCCGAAATGCAGACGCCGCCGGGGATCGCTAAATTTTCCAGCCGGGCCGCGATGTTGACCCCATCACCATAGAGCCGCTCGCCTTCGACAATCACATCCCCCAGGTTAATGCCAATGCGAAAGCGCATCTGGCGGTGCTCTGGTAACTCCGCGTTCTTCTCTGTGAGTGCGTGCTGGATCTCGACCGCGCAGCGGACCGCATCCACCACACTGGCGAACTCAGCCAAGAGGTTGTCACCGGGGGAATCGACCACGCGACCACGGTAGTGCTGGATCAGGGAGGCAATAATTTGGCGGGAAGCGGTGAGGGTACGGATGGTGGCTTCTTCATCGTCGCCCATGAGACGACTGTAACCTGCCACGTCCGTGCTGAAGATCGCCGCGAGCTTGCGTGCCATCCCAACCGCCGGTGTCTGGTCTCCCATCGCTCCTCCTTTTGACAGGAGATTATTCTGCTCCCCGGTTGTGTCTGTCAATCGCTCGCGAGAGGTAATGACGGAAGGTCGGTCAGAATAGAGTCGTACACCGTTCTTCGTATCCCCTTGGCAGTAGGGTGTCTTTCCCATCAAGCTATGTTAGGAAGGAACGATGAAGGAAGTCATCCTTACTCTCCCGGATAAAGCGTATGAACTGCTTGCCATAGACGCCGCCGCGGCCCAGAAATCTCCTGAACAGTGGATTCTCGACAAGCTTTCTGCTGCACCAGAGTCACCACAGCCCGAGCCGCCAGAGCCCCATACCTTGCTGGCGGCCGCTTTAGACACGCTTGGATTTCAGCGTCTCGCAGCGGAGAAGGCCGGGCGCTTGAGTGAATTATTGGCGCGCCGCAAAGCCCACCCTTTAGCAGATGAGGAAACCGCTGAATTACACGCCTTATTGGCCGAAGCGGATGCTTTAGAGCTAACAAGCCTCCAACGCCTGGCAGCAACCCTAGCGCACTGAGGCCAGTCTATGGCTGCGGTAGACACCTACCGTTCCGAGGTTGCCCGTCGTGCTCACTATCGCTGCGAGTATTGTCGCTATCCCGAAGCGGCAAGCAGCACTCCTTTAGAAGTCGATCACATTATTCCAGAGGCGAGAGATGGCATCACCACGTTAGACAATCTGGCGTTATGTTGCCGCTCCTGCAATCTGCATAAGTATGTCAAAATTGACGCGGTTGACCCTAGAACTGGCGAGACTACCTCTCTCTTCAATCCACGGGCTCAGCACTGGCCCGAGCACTTCACTCTGGATCGTGACACGGGAACAATACAGGGAGTGACTCCTGCAGGGAGGGCGACAGAAAAAGCTCTTGTGTTGAATTCTCCCCATGCTGTTACTACCAGACAATTGTTAATTCGGCTGGGGTTATTTATTTGAGTCCTGCCTTCCGCAAAGCGGCAATATGACGCTCCAACACCGCTGGATCTTTGATCGGCATTCTCTGCTTGTGAACCTCCAGTGAGAACTTCGGATTGAGCCGCAGCACTTCTGCTACCTCTACCCGCGCCTCGGCGACTTGACCTAACTCACTGTAGACCACTGCCAGTGTGAGATGAACAGGCAGTATGTTGGGGTAGCGGCTGAGGTAGCGCTGCAAGGGGGCTCGCGCCTCCTCGTAGCGCCCGGCCACCGCATAGGCGGTGCCGACGCCTGCTAAGTGGCTGTCCACAACAGCGGGCTTCAGGTGCAGCCCCTGTGCCGCGGCCTTCAAGGCGTCCTCCGTTCGGCCCACACAGCTCAGTACCTCCGCCAGCGCCGCCGGGCTTTCAGCCAAGGTAGGCGCGATGGCCACAGCCCGCTCCATCTCCGTCAGGGCCTGGTCATACTGCTGTTGGTGGAGATAGATATAGCCCAATTCTATATGGTTCCAATACCAGGAATCGTTGAGGGCCAGGGCTCGTTGCCCCATCACCAACGCCTCCTCCAGCGTCTGGGGGGGCGGACTCAGTTGAGCGACCCACTGCAACCGGTAGCTGGCAACCAGGGTAACGTTGG
>JANMSE010000437.1:0-12702 GCA_031389045.1 Deltaproteobacteria bacterium
CAACTAAAAGCCACGTATCCCGAAGCCGTCTCGCTGTTTGTATTACCTCCCTCCTGGCACGAACTTGAACGGCGACTGCGTGGACGCGGGACAGACGCGGAAACCGTCATTACCCGCCGTCTGCAACGGGCGCGAGACGAGGCCCGCGAATTTTCCACGTATGATTATTGGATCGTTAACGACGACATTGAACGTGCGATCTCTCTGCTGCACGCGATTCTGACCGCGGAATGTGCTCGGGTCGCACGACTGCGCACGAGGAGCATCGTATGACCCTGGGTGAACTCGTCGAGAAAGTCCGCGCCTATCAACCTGACCCTGATGCGGAGCTGATCGCCCGCGCCTACCACTTCTCCGAGCGCATGCACGAAGGACAAACCCGGCGCTCTGGCGAACCCTATTTTATCCATCCCGTTGGTGTCGCGAGCATCATCGCCGACATGAAGCTCGACGTACCCAGTATCATCACTGGTCTGCTGCACGATACCGTCGAGGATACGCTCACCTCCTTGAGTCAAGTGGAAAAAGATTTTGGTCAGGAGATCGCGGCACTCGTCGATGGCGTCACCAAGATCAGCCAAATCACTTTCACCACACGCGAAGAACGGCAGGCCGAGAACTTCCGTAAGATGATTATCGCGATGGCGCGCGACATCCGCGTCATCCTCGTGAAACTCGCGGACCGCGCCCACAACATGCGCACATTGTCGTATCTCTCCGAGGAGAAGCAGCGAGAAATCGCTCAGGAAACGCTCGACATCTATGCGCCGCTGGCGCACCGGTTGGGCATCAATTGGCTCAAGAGTGATCTCGAAGATAACGCGCTGCGGTATCTACAACCGACGGTGTACGGGCAACTCAAACAGGACATCGCCAAGAAAAAAGCGGAACGCGCCCAGTATATTGACGAGGTGATCTCGATCCTCAAGGAAAAATTGGCCGAGGCGGGGATTCAGGCCGAGGTCTATGGGCGGCCCAAGCACTTCTACTCCATCTACCACAAGATGCAGAGCCAAAACCTGCTGTTCAGCGAGATTTACGACTTGGTGGGGTTCCGCGTCATCGTCAACGAGGTACGAGAATGTTACGAAGCGCTGGGCGTGGTTCACAGCCATTGGAAGCCGGTGCCAGGCCGCTTCAAGGATTACATCGCGCTGCCCAAGGCGAACCTCTATCAATCGTTGCATTCGACGGTGATTGGTCCCCACGGCGAACGGATTGAAATCCAAATCCGCACCCAGGAAATGCACCGGGTGGCGGAACAAGGGATCGCCGCGCACTGGACCTATAAGGAAGGCCGCCGAGGACTTGAAGAAGCGCAACGCTTCGCGTGGTTACGCCAACTGGTCGAATGGCAGCAACAGCTCAATGACCCGCAAGAGTTCTTGCAAACCGTCAAGGGAGACCTGTTTACCGACGAAGTCTATGTCTTTACCCCCAAGGGTGATCTCCATAACTTTCCGCAAGGCGCGGGAGTGATCGACTTCGCCTATCGCATACATACGGAAGTCGGCAATCATTGCACCGGTGCGCGCGTCAACAGTCGCATGGTGCCGCTTCGCCATCAGCTCCAGAATGGCGACACCATCGAGATCCTCACCTCGGCGCAGCAAACCCCGAATAAAGACTGGCTGAAGCTGGTGCGAACGCCCAAGGCGCAGAACCGGATTCGCCAGTGGCTCAAAGCCCAGCAACATGATCGCAGCGTGTCGCTGGGGCGCGAGATGTTGGAACGCGAATTAGCGCGCCATCACCTCGACCTGGCGGGCATGCGCAAGCACGGCAACATGGACGCCGCGCTCAAAGCCCTCAGCCTCAAGGATGAGGAGACCCTGTTAGCCGCGCTGGGATACGGGCAAATCACGCTTGGCCAAGTGCTCCCGCACTGCATTCCCCAGGCGGAGCCACCAGTTCAAGGACAGACGGCCGACGCCATTGAGCTGGAAAAAATTCGCCAGCGCGCGCAAATCCGCGAGGATCGTGGTGGCGTGCGTGTTGGAGGAGTCGAAGATGTGCTGGTCCGCTATGGCCGCTGTTGCAACCCGCTTCCTGGAGAACGGATCATCGGGGTGATTACCCGTGGCAAAGGCGCCACCGTGCATGCGATTGGTTGTCAGCGACTCTTGGCGAGCGATCCACAACGTCACATTCAGGTGACGTGGGATAGCAAGGCGGAAACGCTACGCCCAGTCAAAATCGAAGTGCTCTCGGAAGATCGTCACGGCTTGCTGGCGGCGATGAGCAAGGCGATCAGCGAATCGGGTGTGAACATTGTCAATGCGAATGTCCGCACCCTGCCCGACAAACGGGCCATGAACATCTTTGAGGTACTGGTGCCGAGCGCGGAGGTGTTAGAGCAGTTGCTGCGGGGGTTGAACCGCGTGCGCGGGGTGGTGAAAGTCACGCGGATGGGGAAATAGGGCGAGTCTAGGGGCAAGTCACTGCCAGTCTCAGACAAGTCGCTGCAAGTCTAGGACGGGTCTAGGGCAAGTCAGAAATAAGATCGTGACCTAGTGGCAACTGGCCTGAGACTGGCCTGAGACTTGTCCGAGACTTGTTTGAGACTTCCTCACGCCGCTTTCTGAATGCGACCAGAGCGGATACAGCTTGTGCAGACGCGAATACGTTTCACGCCATCGGCAAGTTTGGCTCTGACGCGCTGGAGATTGGGCATCCAGCGGCGTTTGGTTTTATTGTTGGCGTGACTGACATTATTGCCAACGGACGGGTGTTTTCCACAGATTCTACAGGTCCATGCCATTTATGCGGTCCTCCCAAAGAGGCCCTGGTGTAACACACCGAGCCTAGAGCTGCAAGGGAAGCGTGGCTGGCTCCACAAGGTCGAACTTCAGCCCATTCCTGTGTCCGCGTTCCGAATCAATACAGCACGCGTTCGTCCTTGAGTTCAGCAATCCGCTGAGTGGAATAGCCAAGGATGTCGCGCATCACCTGGTCGGTATCCTGGCCCAGCAGTGGCGCGGGGGAGCGCACACCATTCGGTGCGTGCGTGAGTCGCCACGGCATCCCCATGTGGGTGCGCACCCCCACTTCGGGATGCGCCAGCCGTTCAAAGAAGCCACGCGCGTTGAGGTGCGGATCCTCGACCAAGTCCTTCCCATTCATTGAGGGAAATGCCGCGACTCCGACCGCTTGCAACCGGCGGGTCACCTCCCACTTGTCGCGGAGAGTGGTCCATTCCGTCAGTATCTGGTCCAATGCCTCTTCGTTCGCTTTGCGCGCGGTCGCAGTACGAAACCTGGCATCGTCCGCCAGTTGTGGCTGTCCGATGACGTGACACAACGAGTGCCACTCGGTTTCCGTTCCACACGCGATGGTCACCCATTCATCTTCGCCCGCGCACCGAAAACAGTTGTGGGGAGCCATCCACGGATCGTGATTCCCTTGCCGGTCGGGTTGTGAGCCATTCATCACATAGTCCATCCACCCTTCGGGCACGAGCGCGGCGACCGACTCCCATAACGAGACATCAATGTGTTGGCCTTGGCCGGTGCGCGTGCGGGCCGCCAAGGCCGCGCAGATCGCCACCGCCGCATGGATGCCCGCAGTGGGGTCGCCATACGCCATCCCCACTTCTTGCGGCGGTCCGCCTTCATACCCGGTCATCGCCGATAATCCCGTCAACGGCGGAATAGCCGGACCATAGGCCATATAATTGCGGTGCGGGCCTGTGTGCCCATAGCCGGAGATCGAAGCCATGATGATGTCAGGCTTGATCTTCTTGAGTTCCTCGTACCCTAATCCGAGACCGTCCATCACACCGGTGGCGAAGTTCTGCACCACTACATCACTGTGCGCGATCAGTTCCTTGACGATACCGAGTCCTTTTTCAGTGGTGAGATTCAACAGCACACTTTTCTTCCCTTGCCCCCATTGGTTGAAGAGCGCGCAGCGATTCACTCCGGGTTCCATGTCCGCGGGATAGTAGGCAAGGCGGCGGGCGAGATCGATGTGCGCTTGCGATTCAATCTTGATGACCTCCGCGCCCAGATGCGCCAGATGCAGGGCACAGAAGGGACCCGCCCATACCCAGCTAAAATCGGCGACACGGACTCCGGTGAGAGGCAAACAGGTGCTGGGGGTGAGGGGCTGGGGGTGAGGGGGAAAAGGCTGGGAACGTGAAACCTGAAACTCGGAACTTGAAACTTCAGAATTATGCTCTCCCAAGAGTGGCGCGGGTCGGCGGATTCGCCACCAGGGTTCATGCAACCGATACGGTGCCCCGAGATGTGTGAGTGTCCCAGCCCGACTATGGGAAACATCAACGAAGAAATGCCGCGCCCGCAACTGTTCCTGTCGCGCGAGCTGCGCCATCGAGAAAACGGGGGCGAAACAGAGTCGCTGGGCTTGCGCCGTATGGAACAGTTCCTCGACCTTCCACTCCTTGATCCACTCGGCGAGATAGAACTGCAGCAGGTCCTGATTCTTGGCGCGGTTGGCGAGCCCTTGGAAAATGTCCATCGTCACCCATTCGGGGGTGCCCATCAGTTTGACCAGCCGTTGCCATTGATCTTCTTCGGCGATGACCACAAACATGAGTCCGTCCTGACATGGAAAAATGCCCCACGGCACCAGAACGCGTTTGCCCAAGCGTGTCGCGATCTGTCCTTGATATGTGTAGTTCGGCGCGCTCACATCCACGAACGAGGCGATGTACGCCTGCGTCGAGAAATCGATATGTTCGCCATGTCCCGTGTGCAGCGCCCGATAGTACGCCCCCAGGGCAACGGTCGCCGCCGCCGTCCCACCTTGAAAATCGGCCTGATGCCCAGCCGCTTTCAGTGGTGGTAAGTCAGGACGATCGGACCCCCCAGGACTCAACCATGCCCAGCCCCCGCCGTGGGCGATGGTCAGTTCATGGGCCTGATAATCTTTGTGTGGGCCGCTGAGACCAAAAGGGGTAATCGAGCACATGACGAGGGCAGGGTTGACCTCACTGAAGGTGTCATAGTCGATCCCCAAGGCGTGCATCCGCGCGGGAGGATAATTATGGATGAGGATATCCGCCCATGCCACCAGACGGCTGAGTGCCGTTGGGTCCCGCATGGGGTCCCAGGTGCAACTCCGCTTGTTGGTATTGAGCGCGAGAAACAAGCCACTTTGCTCAGGATCAGGGTTCCCGTGTGGAAAAGGGCCGCGTCGTCGAGCGAGATCGCCACCGGGTTCTTCGACTTTGATGACATCGGCCCCGAGATCAGCCATGATCTTGGTGGCATAGGCCGCCGATACCAGGTTGCCGAGTTCCAGGACCTTCACTCCTTCGAGTCCGTGCATGGATTGTTCCTCCCTGACCTAAGCGAGTCTTCGTAGTCCTGGCTATACAGAACTCCACGCCACACAGCAACGTTGCCTGGGATCAATCAGTCGATACGACATTTGGAGATGTCGTGACCGCGAGTGAAGACTCCCCCCACACGGAGCGCGAGGGGAGTGGGATCGGCACCGCACCAATGCCGTGCGCTTCGATTTAGTGACTCCGTACCACTTCCGACTTTGGCACTTGCGCCAACAGCGTGTGCGGGTCATGGGCCACACCACCGCGGTAGACGGTGGTCATCTGACGGATGTCGTGGACATCGCGCAGCGGATCGCCATCGACCACCAGAAAATCGGCATACCGACCTGGAGCGATACTCCCCAGGTTCTCCTGCTGGCGAAGATATTTGGCCGCCACGGACGTCACCGCTTTGATCGCGGCCATACTGCCAATCGCCTCGGCCAACAGTTCCACCTCCCGTAACAGCGCGAATCCCGGCGGCGGGAATGGCAGCCCACCACAGTCTGTCCCTCCGACAACAAGTCCACCCGCTTCGTGCAAGATGCGTGTCACTTCTTGGTGCTTCTCCAAGGCTTTGCGGCAATTCGCGGGCTCGAAGAATCCGGGATAAATATCCCAATCTGGCCGCTCGCCCGTATGCGCGATCATCGCTTTCTGTCGCGCGAGCACCATCGGTGGAATGTATTGTCGATCCGGATCCTGCATCGCGGCCTCGCGTCCACACTTGGCCATCCATAGCAGGTCCAACGTCGTGCCCATGTTCACTTGGTGATCGACCATCGCGCCGAACCAGGTTTTTGCCCGTTGACTCTCCAGGTCCGCCTCTTCCCAGCCTTTGACGGTCAGCGTCCAAAATTTGGGGTCCATCATCGACATCACATTGGTGCCAGGCCCAAACCGCTGATCGAGCGCGCAGAAGTCGTTGTAGGGGGAAATCCACACGTGCTCTAACCCATTGATGCCCGCTTTGATGAGATCAAGCGAATGGGTATAGCCCAAATGGCCGGTCACCGGCACGCGCTGATCGACGAATTTGATGACCGCCTTGGCCGTGTCCGGTGGCAGCGTGAAATAGAGCTTGATGCCGTCCACGCCCGCCTTCAACAAGTCGCCGATCTTTTGGGGCACGGCGTCCGGGGACGGAATACTGTCGAGCATTTCCCCCAGCGGCCCACCGTACTCGAAACTGTGGTCGGGTCCGTCGAGCAGCGGCCCCAGAATAAACATGCGCGGCCCCAACTGCTTGCCGGAGTTCAGGTCCGCTTTCAGTTGCTTGACCTTCTCTAGTTTCGCGCCGACATCGCGCACGGTGGTGACACCCGCCGCGAGAAAGAGCGGCAGACTCGCGCGGTCCATGAAGGTGGCATGAACATGCGTGTCGATCAGACCGGGCATGACAGTCTTACCGCCCACATCAATGACCTGCGCCCCCGCGGGTGCGGGCACGTCACCACGCTCGACTTTGGCGATCCGCTCGCCGTCAATGAGGAGCGAGACGCGGTCTTGCGGCTGGTCAGTGAGGCCATCAATCAGTCGAACATTCCGTAAAAGTGTTTGTGCCATACGTCCTCCTTTTCCTGGTTGATATACACCTTCTCACGAGAGGAGCAACCAAAGCCCTCACCGCGGTTCCCATCACTTCGCCGCGCGGTCACGATATTCTAACAAGTTGACAAGACCATTCGAGTGAGTGATTCTTGCCTTCACCACCGATTTTCACTCCCACGAAAGAAAGGAGCACTATGAACAGCACAAAACAGTTTCCCTATTCTGGTGCCGTTGATGCCGACGGCCATATCCTCGAACCGCCCGATCTCTGGGAAAAATATATCGACCCCCAGTTCCGCGACCGCACGATCCGCTTGCGCACGAATCACGACGGGCTCGAAGTGCTTGAGCTGGGCGGCGCACCGGCGAAATACATGCGTCCTGGGCAGTTGGCGATGTCGGGCGCCATGGGCAAACGCGGCAAAGACCTCGACCCCAGCCCCGAAAAGACCTACGTGAATCAGGCCCCGTTTGGCTCCATGTTCCCCAAGGAGCGGCTCGCCCGCATGGACCAAGAAGGGCTGGAGAAGGCCCTCATCTATCCGAGTCTCGGGCTGCTATGGGAGGCCGAGGATTTACCCGACCTCGAACTGCAAGCGGCGTTCGCCCGCGCGTACAATCGCTGGGTGGTGGATTTTTGCGCGGATTCCAACGACCGGCTCGTGCCGATCGCCCATATCTCATTTGGTGATCCCCAGGAAGCCGCCCGAGAGCTGGAGCGGGCAGTCACCAGCGGGTGCAAGGGCGCGTTCTTCGTTCCATTCACGCCGACGTATAAATCCCACGCCCATCCCGACTACGATGCGTTCTGGGCCAGGGCGCAGGAGTTGGACATCCCCGTGGGAATTCACCCTAGTGGAGAACCACCGGCAAAACGGGTGCACCAACGGTTCCACGACATGAAGTGGGCACTCTGGCACCATAACGTGCACGGGGCGCAGGGTCCCTTACAAGCGTTCACCGCAATGTTCCAGTATGGCTTGTTTGATCGCTTTCCCAAAGTGAAAGTCATCGTATTGGAGTCCGGTGCTGGCTGGGCGGGATACCTGCTGAACCGCATGGATGCGGTGTATGACAGTCCGCTCGGCGACACGGTCCGCCTCAAAGAGAAGCCCAGTGTCTACTTTGAGCGTCAGTGTTGGATATCCGGGGACCCGGATGAGAAGGCGTTCGGCCACGTCGTGGAGTTTGTCGGAGCCGACAAATTCTTCTGGGCCTCCGACTTTCCTCACTTTGATCACCCAGGGAATTACATGGAAGAGCTCCGCGAGCTCGTGGAGCCGATGTCCGCCACGACACGCCGGAAGGTCATCGGTGAGAATGTGGCGAAAGTCTACAACCTGCGATAAGCCCCCAACGGAACGGGCGGCTCGGATGTGCGACGATCCGCCCCGTTGCGTTGCCCATGACACCGTTGCTCTTCTTTCAACGAAAAAACCCGCGCCTGAAAGCGGGAGCAGGTTCCCTTACCCCCGCAAAAAATCCGGAACGATAAGAGGAAGTCTGCAAACGAAAAATAGAGGGAGAATAGCGAGATGGAAACCCCACGAGAAGTCCCCGATGAGCTATGAAGTGTAATTGATCCCCTCCTGCCAGCGCCCCCGTCGCATACGAAAGGCGGACGACGGCGGGCCAACGATCTCACCTTACTCAAAGGCATGCTCCACGTGCTGTGGACGGGATGTCCCTGGCGGGCGCTGCCACGGCTGGTCCTTGGGCCGTGGCCAACGGTGTATGATCGCTTTGCCCCCCTTACGAGAACGCACGCGGGTTCGCTGCTGACCTGGTGCCACCCTTTAGTCAGGTCGGACTTATCCCGATCTCCTCGGAACTCACCGACTGGGTAACAATGACCAATTTCATGCACCCATCTTCAGGTCTCCATTCCCAAGGTCTCGGATTTTCCTGGACGCGAGCAGGCGCGGGGTAGACGCTGCGCCTAGCCAACTTTTCCCCTCTGACCTTGCGCCAGCCTCTGGTCACTCCGGTTTCACTGCTGGCCTCCGCCCCCGCTCTGTTCCTGTCCCTTCGTTATGTCACTCTTGCTTGGCACGAAGCGGCAGCACTTTGGTCGCTTCATCCCTCAACCCCGCCCGAGCTGCAAGGGGGTCCTACGTCGGGAATCGCTCGAATTCAGGCAGCTCATGAACATGCTTCATCCAGACGAGCCGTTCGGCCGTCTGAATTTGCATTGTCGGTGGGAGCGCGTCGGGATGGTCGAGGGTCGAGGACTGAACGTCGACAATGCCAGGGAGAACTTCTGCATTCCGGTAGAACAGTCCGCTCCCGCAGTCAGCGCAGAAACTGCGCATCGCTGTCCCTGACGAGTTAATCGTCTTCGGCTGTCCTTTCGTCAGGGTCAAGGCAGCTTCGGGAAACATCGCCCAGGCAACCATCGGCGCGCCTGAACTACGTCGGCAGTCGTTGCAATGGCATAAGGCCACGACATTGGGTTCGCCCGAAAGTTGATAGCGAATCGTGCCACAGAAGCACTGTCCAAAGTAGGTCATAATGGAGACTCCTTGTATTCACCCGACAAATCCCACCATGCTGACCAGCATACTGAGATCAATGAATTTATCACGGCGTTCAATGCCGCGGTCCTCGCGCCGCCTAACGCTCCGCCTCAGCCGCCGCGGCCCAACCGTGTCCTTTCGGCTTCAGCAGAAACCGCTCACGGGCCGCGGTCGGCCTGGAGGCGGTTGTTAGGTGAGGCCTTCGCTTCAGGCGAGCGCATATTCTGTATGCGACCTCACTTCCGGAGGGTGGAATCCTAGGACAATGCGACTTCTCGGAATACCTGCCTTCTCTAATTCATAGGCAATCCCGTATTCAGTTCCATCTCGCTGAATCCATACTTTGCCCTCAATAATGTCAATGTGGACTAGAATCCCGTGGACACGCTTGGCCCCATCCCAGCCTATTGTCACCAACAGGTAACTATCAGACTCTCGATCAAAGATCGCTTTGCATTGCAACTGACCATGAGCGTACGGAATCTTCGTGTACTCTAGGAGAATTTGTTGGATGATTTGCCGAAAGTTTTCTACGGTATCCATTGCACAATTTCCTCCGTTGACGGGTCAAAGACGACGAGCTTGATCTGCTCGCTTTCAACCACAAGCTTGCCAATCGGCTCATCGAAGAGTTCGAGGAAAGTCGTTTGACGCACTGCAAGAAAAAGGTCTCTGTCAGATTCAGTCTTCTGCATGACTGCGCGGTACAGAATAAACTGACCCACCGCATTCTTCAGGTCTTCGATTTCGGATGGCCCAATGAAGCTCTTGATCTCGACGGCTATTTTACGTCCCGCTTTCTCAGCGGCCACCATCTGTTCTGCGCCCAAATCCACGTACATGTCCTTTGGTCCCTATTGAAGGCGTAAAGGATCGTGAGTGATGATCCAGCCGTCTTTGATAAGAGCATTGATGACTTGAGTGTGATAGATGTCTTTTGCCGGCATGGTAATCACTCTCACCTGCTATCAACATCTGTGATTGTCTATTGGTCGGACTCTGCTTGCTAGAGTTACGCAGCAAGATCGGAGCACCTAACGCGCCCGCGCACCGCGAGCGGCCCAGCCGCGCCCTTTCGGTTTAAGCAGAGTCGCAAGCGGGCCGCGATGCGGTGGCGCGACTAGTTAGCCGTGTTCCGCCAATGGATTGAGCAACTTGATTTCTTCAATCCCCCGAAAGTCATCCGTATTTCGCGTTACCAACGTTCGCTCATACGCTATGGCCGTGCCTGCGACGATGGAGGAATCCCCAAGACTCATCTTCCGACGCTGCCGCAGTTTGATCGCCTCCTGCTCCACAGTTTCGGACAATGGGAGCCGCTCTGCGGTTCGGAAAAACTGCTCCAAGAATTGCCGATCATCTTCCGTCAGTTTGTGATATCCCAGCACTTCAATATGGCTGATGACTGACACCGCTGGCGTATGCGTTTCGATGAACTGGCGTAAGGCGGCATGCTCGGGTTGCGCCGCATAGATGATAATGTTGCTATCGAGAAGCACTACGCCTCCCGATCGGGCAAGGCGCGCTCAGACCGTAGTTCTCGCTGCCAAGCGACTGGATCAATGATCTCAGCAAACGTGCCTCTGCGTGCAAGCTCTGCTAGAGCCTCTGCCATCACTTGTCCCCGCTTGGGCAACAGTTCAGGAGCTGGTTCTTCCAAGACCGTAATGTAGACTTGTACGGTACCCGACTTCTCAGGCGGCTGTTCGAGCCACTCGACCTGATTATCATGAAGAATCGCCTTATACGTGCGCAACATGTTACTGCTCCTCAACATTGCATCTTGTTATTGTCTCAGCAATGTATCGTATAGAACTGAGAACGTCTGCCCGCACGGCTAACGCCTCCGCGCACCGCGAGCCGCCCAGACGTGGCCTTTTGGCTTCAGGCAGAACCGCCACCGGGCGGCGATGCGGTGGAGGGCCGGGTTAGCCTGTCCTGTTCACTCTAGTGATTTGACACGAAAGAGCACTCCTCCCGCTTCCTCTTGGTACTGTCCCCCGGTAAAGCCAAAGCGTTGGTAGAGAATATTTGCAGGGTTGTTTTCTTGCACTTCGAGCGTCAGCTTGCAACAGTTCAATTCCCGTGCTTGCTGTTCCACGGCCCCCAGCAACAAGCGGCCAATCCCGCGCCCTCGGTAGGCTTGCGCCACATGGAGATCGTGAATGTTGATTAAGGGGCGGGCAGTACAGGTCGAGAAGCCCAAGAAGCACGTGGCAAGGCCAATGGCTTGGGACTGATCAAGCGCTAGAAAGATGAGGGTGGTCGGATGGACACGCAGCCGTTCAATTAAGTACGTTTGCACATCCGATGGGAGGTCCGCACCGTTGCCCATCGGATCCTGTGCGTAGGCACGGGTCATCTCAAGCACTGCCGCTTGATGGTGTGGGTCAGTCAGGTCAGCCTGAATTATATGAAAGCTACTCACTCGATTCTCCTGACGGAACTTGTTTCGAACAGGCTAACGCCACGCGTCAGGCGCGGCGGGCAGCAGAAGCGAGGCATGAGCGGACGCTGCCCGCCGTCGCCTGCACGCGGTAGTTAGGTGTGGCCCGGGCACTGCGTATCGCTTCCCCTCCCCCAGCCTCGATCGGTTCACCCTCTCGCCCCACTGTCATAGGTCCCTACTGCTTCCTGTGCCCTCCAACCCCCTGGCAAGCATAGGAGAAACGAGGCTGTGCACTTCTTTCACCAAGAGCCCCGTCTCCTCGTCCCACAGAAAGCCACACGTTTGTGCGGCACGCACCGACCGCCCATTGTGGGGATCGGGATCGGCGATGAGCCGCCGCGGGTGCCATTGTGCCGTCACGTAGGCGACAAACTCCCGGAGTAACTGGGTGCCGTGGCCTTGCCCCAGCACCTCTGATCTTCCCAAGAAATAATCCACACCCAGGGTGCCTGGCGGTTGGGTACTCCACGCCCCGTGCGGCGCTTTGCGCGTGTCGTAGCACTGGACGAATCCTGTGGGAATCCCCGCCAAGTCTGCGCGGAAATGCCACACCCAATCTACGTGCAGATTAGTGGTAATTTCCTCTAACCACTCGTCAGGATCGCCTAACCATTGCGCCACATAGGGCTGGACCAACCATGCTCGTATCAAGGGCAGATCTGCGGGTAACAACCGTTGAAAGGTAAACTGCATATCGGTTCCAATGTCTCTGCACCTAACTCTCAAGCTCACCGCGCGCCGCCCACCCGCACCCTTTCACGTTCAGCAGAGTCGGTCGCGGGCGGCGCTGCGGTTCCGGGTAGAGCCGGTGGTTACCCAGCCGGCCCCCCCACAGACCCGGACGTGCGCAATTAACGCATCCGGTTCCTCGGTTATCAGACTCTTTACTCCTC
>JANMSE010000475.1:0-6834 GCA_031389045.1 Deltaproteobacteria bacterium
TAATTGGGGCATGGACTACGAGAGCCTCAAACAGATCAAGCCGGATATTATCGCCGTCAGCATGTCTGGCTTTGGTCATACTGGCCCACAGAAGGACTACGTTAGTTACGGTCCTACCCTCCAAGCCTTGTCAGGGTACACGCTGCTGATGCGCCAAGAAGGACACGAACCCGCTGGGTGGGGATATTCGTATGCGGACATGTCTGGCGGGTATAGCGGCGCGCTCGCGGTGCTGATGGCGCTGTGGTATCGTCGCCGCACTGGGCAGGGGCAGTTCGTTGATTTGTCACAGTTTGAGACAATTTCGAGTGTGATCGGACCAGCCATGCTGGACATCATGGCGAATGGCGCGACGATGTCCCCGTTCGGCAACCGTTCGCAAGAAGCACCCGCGGCTCCGCACGGTGTGTACCGTTGCGCGGGCGAGGACCGCTGGTGCGCGATCACCATCTTTACCGAAGACGAGTGGCGAGGTTTTTGTCAGGTGCTGGAAAATCCGGCGTGGACTGGCGACCCAAAGTTTTCTACGCTCGCGCAGCGCCTCCAACATCAAGAGGAACTCGACCGTCACGTGGAAGCATGGGCATGCCAACATGCCCCGGAAGCAGTGATGACGAAGCTCCAGCAGGTTGGCGTGGCCGCTGGACTCGTCGCCAGTGGCGCGGATATGGATCGTGATCCACAACTGCGCGCACGCGGGTATTGGGCACAGGTACAGACACCTGAAGGCGACACCGTCACACTTGATGGTCCTCCAATCAAACTCTCGGCGACACAGGGCGCGGTCGCCGCTCCGGGTCCGTTACTCGGCGAGCAGACGGAATCCGTGCTGCGACGATTGCTGAACTATTCGGAGGCGGACATCGCGCAGCTCAAGGCCGAGCGCGTGGTGGCGAGCAATGCGGAGATCGTGGCGGAGCGGAAGCTGTTAGCGGAAGCTGTTAGCTTTTAGTCAGAGAAGTCCGGGAAATAACAACAACGACAGTCAGGCTAACAGCTAACAGCTAAGAGCGAAGAGCTGTTAGTCAGTAACCGAAGAAAGGAGGAGAAAAGTTATGCCTTTCGCACCAATTAACGGTATCGACCTCTATTACGAAACGCACGGCAGCGGCCCGGCCTTGGTATTCGCGCATGGCGGGGGCGGCAGCCATCTGAGTTGGTGGCAACAAGTGCCTGTTTTCGCGAAACAGTACACGGTCGTTACGTTTGACCATCGCAGCTTCGGCCATTCCCGCGATCTGCCCAATGGACCCGGTCCGAACGCATTTGTCCAAGACCTCACCGCCTTGCTTGATCACCTCAAGATCGAAAAGGCCGCAGTGGCGGGCCAGTCGATGGGAGGCTGGACGGTCTGTGGGTTCGCGGCGGCGCATCCACAGCGGACCAGGGCGTTGATCCTCTGTGACACGACCGGTGGCATCGTGACGGCGGAAGCGGACAAATCCCATGCGAATATCCGTGAACGGTCCCACGGTGATTTAGCGCAAGTCTTGGCGAATGCGTATGCCAAGAGCTTTCCCGAGCGTGCCCCGGCGATGAGTTTTCTCTATCGCCAGATTTCCGCGCTCAACACCCACGTCGCGCCGACGTTAGTCTCGACCCTCTTTGGGCTCCACCACCAGGTGAAGCCCATTGTCGATCACAAAATTCCGACGCTGCTGCTCGTTGGCGAAGAGGACGTGCTCACACCCCCAGCCGCCATGCGCAGCTTGGTGGAACACCTGCCCCACGCGCGGTTCACGCAGATTCCCCAGGCTGGCCATTCGGCGTACTTCGAGTGCGCCGATGAATATAACCGTATTGTTGGTGAGTTTTTGCGGGAGGTCGCGTAAGGAACAAGGCATTTGATCCCCCTCACCCTAGCCCTCTCCCAGCCGGGAGAGGGAACTCGGAACTCGCCGCCAACTGGAATGGCGGCTGGGATGACCAACGGGAATCCCAGCGTGGGGCTTTTTTCAGCGCTCTCTTGGATACCACCAAAAGAGCAGCTACAATCCCCCCGTCTTAAAATTTTTCATCGGAATTCTCCCGACATACACCAGTTGATTCATGGATAACGAAACACCTTCATCGCCACCTCCAGCGCCACGCCGTCGGGAACGTATTCGACGCTTTTTTCGCTTTGTTTTTCGCACTCTGTTGTTCGTCATCCTGAGCGGCGGTGCGCTGGCCGCCTGGATTTTTTATCAAGACCTCACTGGTGAACTCCCAGCCATTGAACGCCTCACCCATTTCACCCCCCCGTCAGTGACCCGTGTCTATGCCAATGATGGCACCACCTTGCTTGGGGAGTTTTATTTGGAGAAACGTTACCCTCTTCCCCTGAGCAAAATCCCCGTGCTTGTCCAGCGGGCGTTTTTTGCGTCCGAGGATAAGGACTTTTATCAGCATCCCGGTGTCAATTTTTCCGCGATCACACGCGCGGCTCTTGCCAACTGGCAAGCCGGACACACCGTGCAAGGGGGCAGTACGATCACCCAACAGATCGTGAAGTCAGTCTTGCTCACCTCGGAGCGGAGCTATCGTCGCAAAGCCCAGGAAATGATCCTCGCGTTACGGCTTGAGCGACGGATGAGCAAAGAGCAAATTCTCGAGATTTATCTCAACCAGCTTTATCTCGGCAGTGGCGCGTATGGAGTAGAGGCCGCCGCGCGGGAATACTTCAACAAAAGTGTCGCCGACCTCACTTTGCCAGAAGCCGCCATGATCGCTGGCTTAGCACCAGCCCCAAGCGTCTACGATCCCTTCAAGAACCTCGAAGGCGCCAAGGAACGGCAACGCTACGTGCTCGAACGGATGATGGAAGAGCGCTTTATTTCGTATGCCCAGGCCATGACCGCCTGGCAAGAACCGCTGACGCCCTCCTCGGCGGCCCCCGCGTCGTATACCGACCTCGCCCCGTATTATGTCGAGCAGGTCCGCCAACTGATCCAACAGAAGTACGGAACGGACGCCACGCAAAAACTCGGCTTGGAAGTGTATACCACCGTGGATCTGAAGATCCAAAAAGCGGCGGACAAGGCATTCCGCAATGGCATTGATGTCCTCTGCCGACGCGAGGGCCTCTGTCGACGACAAAGCACCAATCACCTCGACGGTGGGTTGCTAGCGGTGGACCTCACGACGGGTGAAGTGAAAGCCATGGTGGGGGGATACGACTTCACCCGCAGCCAATTCAACCGTGCGACGCAAGCCAAACGTCAACCCGGATCGGTATTCAAGCCCGTGGTCTATGCCGCCGCGCTGGACCGTGGCTATACCCCTGCCTCCATTCTCAAGGATAGCCCAATATCTTTCCGTGACGGCCGGGGCAAACGCTGGTCCCCGGCGAACTATGATCGCAAGTTTCGTGGTCCTATCCGATTGCGCGAGGCGCTCACCTTTTCTCGCAACGTGCCAACCGTGCGTATCGCGGATGCGATTGGCCTTCCCTATCTGCTGTCGTACGCGCAGTCGCTCGGGATTACCTCACCGCTCGCCCCCAATATGTCCGTGGCGTTAGGGTCATCGGAGGTCACGCTATTGGACATGATTCGTGCCTACGGTGTCTTCGCGACCAATGGCAATCGGTTTGAGCCGATCTTCATTTCGAAAATGACCGACAGCCAAGGCGCCGTGATCTCGGAAAGCACCTTTCAACCCACTCCCGCCATCGCGCCGGAGACCGCGTATCTGATGACCAGTATTCTCAAGAGTGCCGTCGAGCGTGGAACGGGCAAGGAAGCACTCAAACTTGGCCGCCCGGCGGCAGGCAAGACCGGCACCACCAACGATTATGGAGAGGCATGGTTCGTTGGGTACACCCCGGAGCTGATCGCTGGCGTGTGGGTGGGCTTTGACGAGAAACGCCCGCTTGGGTCAGGAGAAACGGGGGGGCGGGTCGCGGCTCCGATATGGACTTCCTTTATGAAGGAAGCCCTTGGCGAGAGTCCGATTAACGATTTCCCTATTCCTGATGGCATTACGGTCGCGCACATCAATGCTGGCACTGGGAAGCGGGGGGCGGGCGGCAATGTCATCCTAGAAATTTTCGCGCGCGGCACCGAACCCGGAGCCACCACCGAGACCGCATCGGCTCCTGGCTTGGCCACACTGGAGGGCGATGCGTTTTCCCCTTCCCCGATTGGCACTCCCGCGCCCACTCCGATCGCCGTGCCTGACCCCGTGCAACAACAACCCATCCCGCCACCCGTCGTTATCGCTCCGCCGTCGGTGGCCCGGCTCCCTGAACCCGGTGTCGAAGAAGAGCCCGCGCCTGTGGAAGAAGAAGAACCACAAGAAGAATCGACCCCGGAATTCGAGGAGCCCGAACCTGAAGAGACGACCGCAACCAATAATGACGAAGCCCCCCCTGGGGACGCTGGTGATGCCCAAACTCCTCTCTTCGAGGAAAGTCTGAATGACGAGACGGTGGGCGCTCCTCTTCCTGAGACTGATGCGGGAGAGCCGTCGGCCCCAATCGCAAAAGTCCCCCCCACTCCTGCTCCACCAGCTCCGGAGCAAACCTACAATTTGGGGGACTCCCAGTAGCGGCCTTGGACCTGCCACGCGGTTGAGGCCAGGCCACGCACGGTGTGTGAGGGAAGACTCTCCGTAATATGTCCGCCTTCCATTTCGTCGAGCACGGAGCACACGGATTTCCGCAGCCCCTCCAGATCATACCCACCTTCAAGAATCGCGGCGCAGCGTCCCTGCGCGTGTTCTTGCGCGACCTGTAACAACACCCGCGCCATCGCGCCAAAACCGGCTTCCGTAACGTCCATGCCTCCCAGCGGGTCACGGCGATGCGCGTCAAACCCGGCGGAGATGAGCACAAATTCCGGGTTGAACTGCCGACAGATCGGCGCGATCACATCGGTAAAGAGTTCTTGATATTCCGCGTCGCCACAACCTGGGGAAAGCGGCAGATTGAGCGTGTATCCCTCCCCTTGTCCCGTGCCAACTTCGTTCAGGGCTCCGGTCCCTGGATAGTACGGGTACTGGTGAGTGGACACGTAGAGCACTCCCGGATCGTCGTAAAAACTGTGTTGCGTCCCGTTGCCGTGGTGGACATCCCAATCCATCACCAAGATACGCTTGAGGTCAAACCGCTCTCGCAAGTATTGCGCGCCGATGGCCGCGCTGTTGAACAAACAAAACCCCATCGCGCGATCACGTTCGGCATGATGGCCAGGCGGACGCACAAGGGCGAAGCCATTATCGATGTCGTGGGTCATAATCGCTTCGAGCAGCGTCAAGAGACCACCCGTCGCCAGCAGTGCGGTGTGGTACGATTGCGCGGAGACGGAGGTATCGGCATCAAACGCGAAGCGATTCTGTTGCGCGGTCGCCGCCACGCGGTCGACGTGGCTCGTATCATGCACCAGGGCAATCTCCGTGGGTGTGGCAAGGCGCGGGTCAAACCGTTTGAGCCCGGCTCGTTGATACCGAGTCAGCGCATCAACGAGGGTGGCAATCCGCTCCGGGCGCTCCGGGTGATTCCGCCCAGTGTCATGCTCCTGATACCGGGCATCAACGACAATTCCTGTCCGCAACATATCCGCTCCTTTGCTGTCATTCGTGTTTCGCGACTTGCGCCCTTTTTCCAATTATACTACCGTATGCCGCACAGCACTTATGTTTGGCATCGGCATCCCAGAATTCCTCGTCATCATCGTCATCGCACTGATCTTCGTCGGTCCAGAGCGACTGCCGGAAGTCATCAAAATGTTCACTAGACTGTTTGCCGACTTTCGCAAGGTCACTGACGACGTATCGGAAGAGTTGCGCAGCGCCCGCCAGATGCTCGAAGAAGAAATCCGCCAGGCCGAACGAGAAGCCCAAGCGGAGCCTTCTCCACCCACGAGCACGACACCACCCCCCACGGATCAACCTGTGGGAACGCCAGTCGCCACCGTGCCACGCGGCAAAGGGGCGATGGAACCTGTTGCCACGGGAGAGAAGAAGGAGTCTTCATCAGGAGAGTCGGCGTAGATGGCCGGTGATGATCGGACGATGCCGCTCTTGGGCCATTTGCAGGAGTTACGCGGGCGGCTGCTCAAGTCGCTGCTGGCGATCGCCATCGCCTTTGTTCCCACCTACCTGGCGGCGAGCGAGTTGTTTACCTTTCTCTCGCACCCGGTGTTGACCGCCACGGCGGAGGCTCCAGCGCTGGTCGGGTTAGGGCCAACCGAAGCGTTCTTCACCAAACTCAAAGTCGCGTTCATCGCCGCGCTCTTCCTAGCGAGCCCGGCGCTCTTTTATCAATTGTGGCAATTCGTCGCGCCGGGCCTGCATCAACACGAGAAGCGCTACGTTATTCCCTTCGTGATTTTTGGCCCCCTCTTTTTCTTCCTCGGCGCGGGGTTTTGTTATCGTGTGGTGTTGCCGGTGGCGTTCGCCTTTTTTCTTGAGGAGTACAAAACCATCGGTGTCGAGCCGACCTTACGCATCAGCGAATATCTGACGTTTACCGCGCGCATGCTGTTAGCCTTTGGAGTGACATTCGAGTTACCGGTGTTCGCGTTCTTCTTCACGCGCATCGGACTGATTACGCACCAGATACTCATCCAATTCTTTCGTTACGCGGTCGTCCTTATTTTTGTGTTGGCGGCGGTGTTGACTCCCGGCCCTGACGTCGCCTCTCAACTGCTCCTCGCTGGCCCACTGTTGCTGCTGTATGCCATCAGCATTGGCGTGGCGTATGTCTTTGGGAAAGAAGAGAAAAGTGAGGCTTGAGGCTTGGGATTTGGGATTTGGGATTTGGGATTTGGGATTTGGGATTTGGGATTTGGGATTTGGGATTTGGGATTTGGAGAAGAAAAACCTGCCACTCGCTACTCGTTACTCACGACT
>JANMSE010000511.1:0-46215 GCA_031389045.1 Deltaproteobacteria bacterium
CCCAGGTAATCGTAGCCCAAGTCTTCGGCGGTGCGCGCGAACTCGGCGATTCCCGTGACTCCTGGTAACGCGGTCCCAAACTCAATTTTTGCCATTGTGGCCTCCCCTCAACGATTTGTTCCTTGTCATAGCCTCGGAAGCGACAAAGAATCAACCCGTGTTGACAGAAAAACGACTGTGCCACATTGCAAGATTTGCTCAAGTACGTCGAAGACGAGAGCGAACGCAAGGCGATGGCCAAAGAGATTGAATGGAAAATGATTCGTCTTGATCTCCTTGGACGGCGGTCTTTTTCCTGGCAAACGACGCGATTCTACGGGGGGAAATTGGTGCGGCGCTTGTTACATCGCTAGCCGGGGGTGAACCCCCGGCTAGCGGTCAACGAGCGCCGGAGGATCCGCATGAGAGCATCCCCGTCCGCGCTCTTGTTCTTGGGCTCTGTATTAATTCGATAACATGTTTGTCGTGGTGGTCCCGACAATAGCGCCAGTCCCTGTGGTTTTCGTGCCACCAGTTCTCTTTACGTAAGTCACATTAAAAGAGACGCTTCGATCATCGTGGACCTTGACAGTGATACAGTCCACTTCAGAACCAGCCGGGTAACTCATTGGTGGTTGCTGCTTTAGCGATTCAGATAATACCGCCTCAATGTGTCGTGCGATGGTATCTTCCGCGAGGTTAATCAACCAGAGCGTGAGCGCTTCAGTAAGCCAGCTAAAATCCGTGCTTGCTTTCACGTTCTTTGGAATGATCCGCAGCTCGGCGGGAGTTGTTCCTACTTTGCACGTCCCTTCGAACCGGAGATCAAAATCGACATCAACATCAAGATTGACAGGGCCATCAATGCTGAAGTCAAGGTCGATTGCGAGAGTCTGGTTGTCTTTTTTGGACGCTTCGACGTAGCGAGCCCCATGCCGATCTCCCCAGTGAGGATCAACAGCTCCCCAGTACGGGACAAAAACGTCGTAATAGAGCTCGTTTCCCACAATCCCTTCGATACGGTCTTCTATATCTTCTTGAGGAAGGAGGACCCCCGAGGGGAGCAGTATGCGGGGATAATTCCGCCACAAGGGATGCGCGCGCAGGACCGAGTGCGAAACGCTGTGGTATTCTTTGTGTCCAGACGCCTTGTCGATCCACTGACAGGTTGAAGAGGTGGAGCTGAAGTCTTGATTGTAGATCTCGACTTCATTGACGACGAGAGCCAGACTTGTGAGACACCACCCGTCCGTCCCTTCCTTTTTAATGTAGAGAGTCTCGATGTTCGCCAGGTCACTCATGCCGTCGAGGAGCAGTTCGTAGGTGAATTCATCGCTCCGTTCGAAATCATTACGTCCGTAGTCGAGCCAGGTGGAATTGGCACCGTTAAGGGCCACCATGATGTCGTCCTCCGTGCCAGCGTCTTGGACATTCGCGGTCCGCAAGCGAAGCTGGAGGCGCGAGACCTTTCGTCCATCAAGGGTAGAGAAACAGTTGGTATAAGACGATTCCCCAGACGCATTGAACGCGCGTAGCCGATAACAGTACCGCGTATCGGGATTGAGTCCGCGGTCAAGAAAATCGAATTGCCCAGTGAAAGGCTGCCGAGAGGCAATCAGTATGCCTGAATCGTTCTCCGTGAGAGCGCGATAGAGTTCATAGCCTTGTTCGTACGACGACCGGTCCGTCAATCTGATCGTCAATGAGGAGGTTGTTCTGCTGACCGGTCCCGTCACGACGGGTTGGCGAGGAGGGTATCCCGGTTGTTCCGGTGGAAGCCCACCGCCGCCGCCGCCACCGGTTATCACACCCGTGATTGGGTTGACGCCGGGTGTGGCTATCTTACAAAATCCTATTGATACCGTGGCAAGAGTGATCGCCAAGGAAGCGATTGCCGTGATCGCCGTGGTTTTTGTCACATAAAGTTTTATATTCACAATCTATCTCCTTCTTGCATTTGAACTGTCATTGGGAAGAAATGGCGGAAGCGTTCGAGAGGGAACTGGTGATGCCATCAGGTTTCCTCCGCCCTCTTCCGCCCGTTCTCTAGTGGCAGTCGAACAAGGGCGAGTCGCAGATGTTCGCTGGACACGTTGTGAGGCGGTTATCCACATAACATCTGATCTCATTCAATGGCTGGCTGGCCGCGCAAGGGGTAGATGAGGTGGCTCGGTAACGACTGGTCTTTCCTTGGGAATAGACAACGCCATTACAGGCGCGAACCACGTAGCCGATCTCGTTGGTGTACGTGGTATTACTGAAGTACACTGTCTCAATTTGGTTCGCTGGAAGGGCGAACGACTGGGTTGCCGCGGACCCGAGCAGGGTCGTGATAATTCCAAACATCCGTAAAGTTTTCGCGAGTTTCATGATTTCTCTCTCTTTCTTTGGTTACGTCCGCTCCGTTGCCTGAGCGACGAAGCGGGCAAGTTGCTGTTGTCAGGTGGCGGTTACATCCTTCGATTTGTGGTCGGGCAGGGGAATCGAATACGTTGTCTTATTCGCGGTTTTCCTGTTGCGTCCATTAGTGTTCTCCTGTGTTCCCAGTCCATCGCAACTTCCTTGCCAACGTCGTTGTGGTTCTCCTGTCGCATCAGTGAAGTAACTATATGTTACTTTTTTCCTCGCCCGGCGTGACGCGAGGGTGTGACGAAGTGACACGGGCGAAGAAACGGATGCCAGAGACGGGGAAAAACGGAGGAATTTTGAGGGGATAGGGGGAGGGACGAAAGTGAGGGAAAAGGATCAACGCAATTGCCACACGCGTTAAAGAATGAAATCTGCCTTTATCAAGGGATGCCTAGCTCGCACGTGTCGGGTGCATACGATCTTTTGTGGTGTCCATTTTTGCTACAAAGTTGTAGCCTTTTGATAAGGGGTGACTGTAGCGACTACCGCTCCGCTGAAAGCTGATTGCCGAACACGCGGAAGCGAGATAAAGCTGCCCCTAGTGTTACAGAGGAGGAATCTTTCATGAGCGTGATGCGGCTCGGATTCGTGCAGGCGCGCGAAACAGACCTTGAAAAAGCAACGACTTATTACACCGATGTGCTCGGCCTCCAAGAGGTCGCCCGTCAGGACGGAAAACGCTACTTCAAAGGGTGGGATGAATATGACCACCACAGTGTCGTGATCGAAAACGGTGGCCTGGGGTTGGTCAAGATGGGCTATAAGGTCGAGACCCAAGACGAACTCGCCTCGCTAGAGAAAGCGATTGAAGCCTTCGGCCTTCCCGTGCGCCGGGTGGCGAAAGGCGAGAATCTGGGGCTCGGGCAAGCAATCCGCTGCACGCTGCCTTCGGAGCATGTACTGGAACTCTACGCGGAATGTGAACAGAGTGGGACACGGGTCGGGACGCTGAATCCCGAGCCCTGGCCGGCTGAGCAAACCGGCATCGGCGCTTCACGATTGGACCATTTGCTCGTGACGGCGGAAGACGTGAAAACCAATGCGGACTTCTTCATCCGGGTATTGGGTTTCCACATGAGCGAGCGGATTATCACCGATGCGAAGAGCGAGGAGATGCTCGCCTCGTTCCTCTTTTGTTCCAACAAGGCGCATGACATCGCTTTCGTGAAAGGCCCCAACGGCAAGCTCCATCACTTCGCGTTTTGGCTCGATAGTTGGGGTGATATTCTTCGCGCTGGCGACATCCTGAGCCGGAATAACTTGAAAATCGATTTCGGCCCGGCGCGCCATGGCATTACCCGTGGGACGACAATCTATTTCTTCGGCCCCAATGGGAATCGCAACGAAGTGTTCTCCGGTGGGTATATGTCTTATCCAGATTTTCCTTGCATCACCTGGACAGCGGACCAGATCGGGAAGGCGATTTTCTACATCCACCAGGAAGTGCACGAACGCTTCAGCACCTACACCACCTGAAGATCCGTGAGCGGTTGACTATCAAGAAGATAAGCATCCTTTTCCGCCCCGCAACCCCCGCGGGGCATTTTTTTTCGCGCGTCGCGCGTGTCTCGAAAAATATCACTCCAAGTTTGTTTCACCCTTGACATCGCGCTGGGAGAACTTACTTTCACTGCATAACTAATTGCTAAGGAGGTTCTCATAATGGAACGAATTTTTTGGAGTCCGATGCGTGATGTGATCGAAGCACAGAAACATTTTTCTCACCTGTTCAATGATCGTCCACATCAAGAGGCGCGAACGCAAACTCATGCGTCCTGGACCCCGCCGGTGGATATTGGCGAAACGGCGGATGGGTATGAGTTCACCGTGGAGCTGCCGGGCCTCAGCTCAGAAGCGGTTGAGGTCGAGGTGAAGGACAATACCTTGACGGTGAAAGGTGAGCGTAAGGACGAGGCGCTGAAAGAAGGACATCGCTACCTGCATCGTGAACGTCCCTCTGGACGCTTCGCGCGGGTCTTCCGACTTTCTAAACCAGTCAACGCCGATGGAGTGACCGCGGCATACAAGGATGGGGTTTTGGCAGTGACGGTACCCTTCCGCGCCGACGCCAAGCCTCGGAAGATCGTTGTCCAAGGGTAAGTGAAGACGATGCGTCATTCAGTCTCAGGAAAAGCGGGGGTGGTCAAGGAATCCTTTGATCCCCCTAACCCTCTCCCAGCCGGGAGAGGGAATTTTTGCAGGAGTGCGAAGCATGGATCCCAATCGATTCACGGAAAAATCACAGGAAGCATTACGGAGCGCGCAGACACTGGCCCTCCGTCGGAGCCATCAAGGCGTCGATGTGGAGCACCTGCTCGCCGCACTCGTGGAAGAGTCGGAAGGACTCACCGTCGCGCTCCTGGCGGCGTCGGGCATCGCACCCAGCGCTGTCCGTGATCAGCTTGAACAAGAGCTGAATCGCATCCCTCAGGTGTCCGGTCCAGGTGTCGGGTCGCAACAGGTCTACGTGACCCAGCGCCTCGGTCGGGTGCTGACTCAAGCCGAAGATGAAGCCAAGACGCTCAAGGATGACTACGTTAGCGTTGAGCACATCTTCTTGGCGATTCTCGGTGAACGTGGGGGGGCGGCGAGTCGCTTGTTACAGTCCCTGGGCCTGACGCGCGAGCGTCTGATGAGCGCGCTGCAAAAGGTGCGCGGTCATCAACGGGTCACCAGCTCGAACCCGGAATCGACCTACCAAGCGTTGGAGCGCTACGGGCGGGACCTCACCAAGCTCGCCACCCAAGGCAAGCTTGACCCGGTGATCGGTCGCGATGAAGAGATTCGTCGCGTGGTCCAGGTCCTTTCACGCCGGACCAAAAACAACCCCGTTCTGATTGGTGATCCCGGCGTCGGCAAGACCGCGATTGTCGAAGGGCTCGCGCAACGGATCGTGCGTGGCGATGTACCGGAAAATCTCAAGAACAAAAAATTAATCGTGCTCGACATGGGCGCGTTGATCGCGGGCGCGAAATTCCGTGGTGAATTCGAGGAACGCCTCAAAGCCGTGCTGAAAGAGGTCCAAGAGTCGGAAGGCGAGATCGTGCTGTTTATCGACGAACTCCACACCGTCGTCGGAGCCGGTGCCGCTGAGGGCGCGATGGATGCCTCCAATCTGCTCAAGCCAATGTTGGCGCGGGGAGAGTTGCATTGCATTGGCGCGACGACGCTTGATGAATATCGCAAGTACGTGGAAAAGGACCGCGCCTTGGAGCGACGCTTCCAACCCGTGCAGGTCGATCAACCCAGTGTGGAGGATACGATTTCCATTCTGCGTGGGTTGCGCGAACGGTATGAAGTGCATCACGGAGTGCGCATCAAGGATGCGGCGTTGGTGACGGCCGCCGTGCTGTCGCATCGGTATATCAGCGACCGGTTCCTACCAGACAAGGCGATTGACCTGATGGACGAAGCGGCCGCCAAACTGCGGACCGAGATCAACTCAATGCCAACCGAACTGGATGAAGCCTCACGACGAGTGATGCAACTGGAGATCGAACGCGAAGCGCTACGCAAGGAAACCGACGCGGCGTCGCGCGAACGGTTGACCAAACTGGAGAAGGAACTGGGCGACGTCAAAGCCGAGGCGGACCAGCTCAAGGCGCGGTGGGAAGTCGAGAAAAACGCGATTGCTCGCTTACGAGGCTACAAGGAAGAGATCGAAAAAACCAAAGTAGCGATGGAGCAGGCGCAACGCGAGTATGACCTCAACCGGGTGGCCGAACTCAAATATGGCACGCTCGTCCAACTTGAACGCGAGCTGGCGACGGAAGAAGAGCGACTCCGTGGCGAGCAAGGACAAGCGCGCCTGTTGAAGGAAGAAGTGGACGAAGATGACATCGCCGTCGTGGTGTCGCGTTGGACTGGTATCCCAGTGTCCCGATTGCTGGAAGGGGAAAAAGAAAAACTCTTGCAACTTGGGGATCACCTGCATAAGCGCGTGATCGGACAAGAGGAAGCGGTGCAAGCGGTGGCCGACGCGGTGATCCGCGCCCGCTCAGGATTGAAGGACCCCAACCGTCCGATTGGCTCGTTTATTTTCCTCGGACCCACCGGCGTGGGAAAAACCGAATTGGCGCGCGCGCTCGCGGAGTTCCTCTTTGATGATGAAAGTAACATGGTCCGACTCGACATGTCCGAATACATGGAGAAGCACACCGTCGCGCGCTTGATCGGCGCGCCTCCGGGGTACGTGGGCTACGACGAGGGCGGGCAACTGACGGAAGCGGTGCGGCGGCGTCCGTACGCCGTCATCCTGTTCGATGAGATCGAAAAAGCGCATCCCGATGTCTTTAACGTCATGCTGCAGATTCTGGATGATGGACGGCTCACCGATGGGCATGGGCGGACCGTGGACTTCAAGAATACGGTGGTCATTATGACCTCGAACGTCGGGAGTCAACTGATTCTCGGCTATCATGGAGGCGAGGATACGACCGCGTATGAGCGCATGAAGCGCGACGTGCTGGAGGCGCTCCGACAACAGTTCCGTCCGGAATTTCTCAACCGTATTGATGACATCGTCGTGTTTCACAGCCTCTCGCGCGAGCATCTCAAGTCGATCGTGGACATTCAGTTGCTCCGTTTGCGGGCACGCTTGGCGGAACGCCATATCACCCTTGAACTGACCGACCAAGCGCGTGAGTATTTCGCGACCACCGGATATGATCCGAGTTATGGCGCGCGTCCGCTCAAGCGGCTCTTGCAGCGAGAGCTTGAAACCTCGCTGGGGCGCAAGCTCCTCGCGGGTGAGATTGGCGAACACTCGCGCGTGGTGGTGGATTGGGACGGGAAGGTGCTGACCTATGCGGGTTATCCCGCGGCGGAAGCCGCCTGAGGCTCGGAGGAGGAACGCATCTTCACGGGTGGGAGGATGCGTTCCACGTATCGGGAGTAGAGGGCGGCGCGTTTGAGAATGGCGTTCGCGTAGCGCACCGCTTCCCGCCCTTGCGCGTAGCCAAAGAGTGACTTTCGGTGATATTTCGGATTTTCTAGTAACGGCAACATGAGTGCCATGGAGTCCGTCCAACAGTGGGGGTCATACCCGAGCACGCGCGCCAGCCGTTGCGCGTCCTCCACGTGACCGGGTCCCATTACGTAACTCGCCAGTGTCAGCGCCAGGCGATCTTCCGGGCGTCCATGGGGAAACGTGCGCCACAACGAACTGAGATATTTGACCCCGGCTTCGATATTGTCACGCGGCTCTTGATAATTCTTCGCGCCCACGAGTCGCGCGGTGAAGGGCATGAGCTGCATGAGGCCATACGCGCCCGCCACGCTCACGCGATCGTGATCAAAACGTGACTCCTCGAAAATGAGCGCGGCCACGACCCGCCAATCGAATCCCGCTTCTTCGGCCTGTTGCGCGATGAGCCGGTCATAGCGCGATATCCGCCGCGTGGCGGCGAGCGTCCCTTCCTTGACATACGTGCTGTTCCGAAGATGGGCGGGATCGACAAAGTATCGGTCCAGAAGCATTTTCTTGAACCCCGACCGACCGACATATTCCAAGTAGGTATTCACCGCATCCAAAAGTTCCGCATGGCCCTTCCGTACGGCCCACACCAGGCGAATTGGTTGGGGGAGCGACCACGCGGTACGGAGCTGCCCTGGATACAGTGTGTGGGCGAGCGCGCTCAGTGGCGCCATCATCACGGTGGCCGCGGCTTTCCCGTGGGCAACGGCGGCAAGCGCTTCTCCCACTGCCTCGCTTCCCGGGGCGAGTGGGACGATGGGTGGGAGGGAGAAGGCGCGCGTTTGCATCTGTAACTGTTGGTCATATACGGAGCCAGGCTGGACCATGACCGATTTGCCGGCAAGCTCGGTCAGATCGCGTGGCGCGGACTTATCACTCTTGGTGATGATCTCCGCGGCTACTTCCAGATACGGTCGCGAGACCGCCACGGGGCCGAGATACATACCCTCCATGGTCTCCACCCCGGCGACCATGTCCCCCTTTCCTTCGTGGAACCACGTCAAAAGACTGGTCCCCGGCGGCGGCGTGCGGATTTCCAACTCGATCCCTAACTGGTCGGTGAAAGCCTGGGCTAGTTCGTATTCCAATCCGCGTTGCGCCCCACGCTGAAGAAAATAAGTGGCTGGACTGTGATACATGAGCACCGTGAGCACCCCGCGCCTCTTGAGGTCGGCGACGCGCGGTTGTCGAGGCTCGACGGGAACTGGTGGAGGAACCGAGAGTGAGGGGACAGGCGCCGGAACGTAGGTAATTGCTTGTGACAACGCGACTTTAGGAGGGGCTGGAAGATTGGTCGGTGAAGCGGATGGAGCGGTAGCCGCCGATTGTGGTGGCACGAAAGGAGAACGACGGACCACGAAGCGCAGGTTTTCAGGTTGGGATCGAGAAATACCGCTCACGACACTCGCCACCACCACCACAAGGACCCCAACCCGCAGGTAAACGGTGGTCATAGCGGTGTTGCATACCCGACCGTTCCGCCTTTGACAAGTGCATGTGCGTTGACAGGGAAAAATTTTTTCCTTACCGTGCGCGAGAAAATCGGCGATGGTGAGATCGCGTCCAAACTCGTCACTTACAGTGATAGGTTCGGGAGGTGACTTCCCATCAGTGGGAAAACGACAAGAAAGGAGCACCCGCTATCGTGGCTACGCTAGACATCCCTGAGTATCTGAATGCCGCCACCGCGTTCATTGATCGACACCTCCAGGAAGGGCGTGGCGCGCGCGTGGCGCTGCGGTGGGGGGATCACGAGATCACGTACGCGCAACTCGCGGCCAATGTGAATCGCGCGGGCAACGCGCTCCGGGACTTGGGTGCGCGCGCGGAAGAGCGCGTCCTGCTCGTGCTGCTGGATACTCCTGAATTCGTCTACGGCTTCTGGGGGGCGATCAAGATCGGCGCGATACCGGTGCCGGTCAACACCTTCATGCGCGCGGACGAATATGCGTATGTGCTCAATGATAGTCGCGCACGAGTGGTGATCGCCTCAAGCGAGGTCTGGCCGGTCGTCGCGCAAGCGGTGCCTCACACGCGCTGGCTCCAACACCGACTCATCGCTGGAGCCACCCAGCCCGATACGCAATCCCTTTCCGTCCTGTTGCAGCAAGCCTCGCCAGTCTTGGAGCCGGAAGTCACTCACCGTGAAGATGTGGCGCTCTGGCTCTATAGTTCGGGTTCCACCGGCATGCCCAAAGGGGTCGTGCATTCGCATCACGACTTGCTCTACTGCGTGGAAACGTATGGACGCGAGGTGTTGGTCATTGGTCCGAATGATGTGACCTTGGCGGCTCCGCGCCTGTTCTTCGCTTACGGGTTGGGCGGTGGGATGTACTTCGCTCTGCACGCTGGCGCGACGGCGGTGCTCGTTCCTGATCGGCCCACGCCGGACAGTATGTTCGCGGCGATTCAGCGCTACCGGCCCACGCTTTTCTTTGGGGTGCCGACGCTGTACGCCGCCATGTTGCAAGTGAAAGACGCGGAACTCACATACGACCTCTCTTGTTTGCGCTTGTGTCTTTCGGCGGGTGAGCCGCTCCCGGCGGAACTCTTCACTCGTTGGCGCGAACGGTTTGGCGTGGAGATTCTCGACGGGATTGGCTCGACGGAGATTTTGCATATTTTCCTGTCGAATCGCGCCGGACAGGTCTGTCCCGGCAGTTCTGGAACTCCCGTGTCGGGGTATGAGCTGCGCATCACGCATGAAAATGGTCACGAGGTGCTGGATGGCGAGATTGGCGACCTGCTGGTGAAGGGTGGGAGTGTCACTTCTGGTTATTGGCGTAAACTCGAGGCCACGCGTCGCGCGCTCCAGGGGGAGTGGATTCGGACTGGGGACAAGTATTACCGCGACGCGGAGGGTGTGTACTGGTACTGCGGACGTTCGGATGACATGTTGAAAGTCTCCGGCCAGTGGGTGTCTCCGGCCGAGGTTGAAGGGATGCTCTTCGAGCATCCCGCCGTGCTCGAGGCCGCCGTGGTAGGCTGGGAGGATGACAACCGCTTGCTCAAGCCCAAGGCGTTCGTGGTGCTGAAAGCGGGCTATGATCCGTCTCCAGCGTTGGCGGTGGAACTTCAGCAATTCGTGAAGGAACGCACGCTGCCGCATAAGTATCCACGTTGGGTGGAGTTCGTGACCGAATTACCGAAAACCACCACCGGAAAAATTCAACGCTATAAATTGCGAGTTTCGTCACAGTGAGTCAAGGAACATACAATGAAGAGAACCATTGGCGGAGTGATCGTGTGCATCGGGACGAGTCTGTTTTTGTGGAGTTCCACCCGGACGGACGTTGGGGCGCAGGGCCTTTCGGCACACACCGAGAATGTAGTCAAAGCCCAAGCCACCCTAGCGGTCGCGGAAGAGCTGTACGACCACGGAGATCACGACAAAGCCATTGAACAGTGGCGGGAAGCGATCCGACTCGACCCCACGCTCGCCAAGGCGCATCACAGTCTCGGTACGGCCTTACGCGGAAAAAATCAATTGGCCGAGGCCATCGTCGCGCTCCGCGAAACCGCGCGCCTTGATCCGCGCAATGCGGTGGCGTTCGCTGACCTTGGCGATACGTTGCAGGAACATAACGAGCTGGATGGCGCTTTGGCGGCGTATCAGGCCTCGCTCGCGCTGGTGCCGGAGTCCGCGTTCGTGCGCAATAACATCGGCTATGTGTTCATGCGCAAAAATAACCTTGAGCGTGCGGTTGCTGAGTGGCGGGAAGCGACGAAAATTGATCCCAAGTATGCGGCTCCTTTCGGGAACCTCGGCGAAGCACTGGCAAGCAAAGGGGACACCAAGGGCGCCATTGCCGCGTATGAGCGGTTCTTGGAACTGGTGCCGCGCGATGCTCCGGCTTCTTCTGAAGTGCGCCAGCGGCTTGAGAAGCTCAAGGGGGAAGTCGGCGGCAGGCCGTAGGTCACCCCCCACGGTTATTTGCCACGTTTGAGCAAGTTGCTCGTCGTGAACTCATGGTTTTGCAACCCAACGTTGAACCGGGTCGGGCGATTCTTTTTCGCGGGGAGTTCCACCGTCGCTCGCTGTTGGAGTTCATCGACCGATACGGTGAGATCAGGTTGGGCGAGGGAGAAGTGCCCCTCCGGGGTGCGCACCACGCTGACGGAATTCAGCAACATCCGCCAGAGTTGCCCGGCTCGGTTGTAGGCTTCCTTGTAATAGGCGACGTACAACTCGCGATCGATCCACAACACCTGGCGCCCATACGCATATTGAGAATCCTTGGCCGTGGCTTCGATCACCCAGACCGGGCGTTTCACGAGTTGCATCGTCGTTGGCCACCAGGCTTTGCCTTTCCATCCGGCCTTCTCCCACCCCATGACAATCGGCTCTTTGGGCTCCGCTAACCCATAGCCACTCTCTTCAGGCTGAAGCACCTTCGGACTCGCGGGTGAGTATGGCACCAGCGCCTCCTGGGCCCCGATCAGTTTCCAGGTGAAGTACTGCACCTTGCCGGAAAACAGGTAGGGGTCATCATGCGCGAGATCAGACCCAAAGAGGCTGTCCGACCCGTCGAACGGTGGTAATTGCCGTACCCGTCGCAATTCGGGCACGTAGCCCCACAACGAGTTCCATTTCTTGGGGTCGAGATACGCCCATTCCAGAATCATCACCCCGAAAATCTCGGCGGGCGCGATGCCGGAAATAATGCCTTTGCGAAGCGTGGCGTCGGGATTCGCGATCGCACCGGAAAAGCGCGAGCCTTGGAACAAAAGCTGCGTCTGAAACTCGATCTGGTTCTGCACCTCGGTCGGCACTACCCAATGCAGCACACTGGACCGGTCAAGATCATCCGCCTGCATCAGTGTGTGCGAAAAATTATAGATCACCTTGGTCGCCGCGTGTGGATCCGTGGGCTCGATGCGCGGAAATGGATAGCCATAGAGAAATGGCGGCACCGTCGTCGTCCCTTTCGCCACCAGCGCCCCGGCGGCATCAACCTCGAACTTGTCCGCGTTGGCCGCCGACGCGGTCGTGAAGGTACTCCCCCACCCTATGGTCGTGGGGAGGGTGGCGATCTGGGCCTGATAACTCCCATCTTCAAAGCGGTGGACAAGGCCCTCGGGCAGCAGACTTTTCGCCTGTTGCCAATTCTCTTGATTCAGTGTGTCGCCAGGTTGCAGCTCCGCCGCCGCGAGTGGGGAGCGCAGGACATTGAGTAAAAAACTGATAGTGATGATCCCTCTCGCTACCCGGTAGCCGCATCTTCCTAATAACGTGACATAGCTCATACTTTTTCCGATCTTCCTTCTGGTTGACTCCTTGGTGACTGTTGCAGGGTCGACTGAAGACGCTCAAGGAGAGTCGTGGACAGGTTAAAGAAAATGCGCGCGGCAATCCGTGGATAGCGCCACACGCGCGTGCGAAACCGTTCGTCCATCGCTAACACTTCCACGTCCTCAAGCGCAATCACTTCCGACACGCGCTCTTCACTGCGCATCAGGCTGGTCACGCCAAACACATCGCCCCGGTGCAGTTCCCACAACGGACGGGAGTGCCCCTCGGAGGTGACCCGCAGTTCGGCACGGCCACTAATGACGACAAACATTTCGTTGCTCGCCTCGCCGGGATGGACAATCACCTGCCCACGCGGAAACGACTTGAGTTCCCCCATCAGCGCCACGATCTTGGCTTGCGAAGGACGCAGGTCGGCGAAGAGGCCAATGGTCTTGTGTGGGTCCTTGCCCAGTTTGACATACAAGAGATCCCACAAGGTGATAATCGGGGTCGTGGCGAGCAGCGCCGGGAGCAGCGTCATCTCGCCAATCAGGCCGACCAGGATGGTCGTCGCCGAGAGCAACCCGAACTCACGAATGGGGACAAACGTTGAGAAACTGAGAGTGAGGAATCCCAAGACCAGGACCAGCGACGCATACAAGGCTGGCTTCCCGACCGTCGCGAGGGTCGCCAGCAAGGCCTGCTCTTGATTCGTTGTTGTGCGCACCTCTTTGCTCAACCGCATCATAATGTGGATGGTGTCATCGACGGCGACGCCCAGCGCGATCGACGCGATGATATTGGTGCCAAAGTTCAGCTCCGTGCCGGTGAGGCCCATCAGGCCGAAAAAGACAAACAGTGGAAACACGTTGGGCACCATGGCAATGAGCCCGACGCGGACCGACAAAAACATCGTTGCCATCAGCAGAAAGATCACCCCTGCGGTCAGCGCCAGGCTCTGAATCTGCCCGTTGATGATGTCCCCCGTGGTGCGCGTCAAAAGCACCAAATTGCCCGTCGGATGCACCGTGAGTTCCGGCGGAAAATGGCTCCGCGCGAAGGTTTCAATCCGCTCCACCAGTGTGGCGATGTCACGCGAGCGTGACAGAGAAGTCCGCACTAAGATGGTCGAACGGGAATAATTGGGGTGATTCACCACCCCGGCAACGCCACTCGCGTTGAGAAACACCAGCCGCATCACGCCTTTGAGCTGGTCTGGATTTGACCAGAAGGTTGTCTGCTCTTCCGGCGGTGGCGTTTCGAGCACTTCGCCTTCCGCCGGCGCCAGCGGAATATCCTGAATCCCGCGATCCAGCATCTCGCAGTAATCGACAAAGGAGATCGTCTTCTCCACGCCGTGCAAGGTGTCGATGTAGAGTTGCAAGTTCTTGATGCGCCAGAGCGTATCCCATTTCTTGATGACATTCTTTTCCGTACCGTCAATCACCACATAAAATGTCATGCTGCCAACCAAGGCTTGGTTGATATTATCCGTCGCCTGGCGAATTGGATCCGTCTCCCGGAAAAACGATTGGAAGTCAGAACCGACCTGGATCGTTGCCCCGTACCAGACGGCGACCACCACCACGAGCGCCCCAACCGTGATAACGGCATGGCGGTATCGACTCGATAGTGTGGCGAGCGCGTGCATCACCGTGGTGACGCCGGCAGAGAAGGCTTCGACGCGCCGGGTCGGCAGCGGCAGCATGACCAGCACGGCGGGAACAAAGACCACGGACAAGACAAACGCCGTGGAGATGCCAATGGACGCATACAAACCCAGTTCGCGAATGCTGACAATGCGATTCGCCATGAGCGAGAGAAAGCCCAAGACCGTAGTGAACGCGGCGATAAACAGGGGCGCATTGGTGGCGCGCAACGTGGCCAAGACCACCTCGCTCACCGACCGCTCCGGACGAATCTCCTCATAATACCCGGACACGACGTGGAGTGAGTAGGCGGTGCCGAGGACCAGGATCAGTGGGGGGAGGGCCATGTTGCCGAGACTGAGACTACTGCCCATGAGCACCATGAGGCCCAAGGTCCAGATCAGACTCACGACCACCGTCAGCACCGGCAGCAGGACCCCGCGGAGCGAGCGAAAGCTCAGGAACAACATCACGACAATGAGGAGCAAGGTGCAGGGCACGAAGAAGGCGAGATCGCTCCACATCGCCCGGGTGGAATAGACTTTGAAGTGGGGTAGGCCGGTGTAATAGATTTGTTCGGGGCCGATTTCCTTGGCGACTAACGCTTGGATGGTGTCATCGATGCCGCGCCGGAAAAACTCATCATCGCCCAAATTCTCGAAGAAGATATTGATCGCGGCGGCCCGCCCATCCTGCGACACCAGGTTCTTCAGATAAATGGGCTGCTCCAACAATCGCTTCTTGAGCTCCGCCACTGCGGCATGCGGCAGATTGACATCCGGCACCAGCAGCGTGGACTCCTTGGCCACGCTCGTGACGATATCCGGGGCGTTGGTGAGACTGATGACGTTCTTGACCTCCGGGATTTGGCGGATCGCTTCCGTCAGCCGTTTGATCTTGGCAAGGACGTGGGGGGCGTAGACATTGTCCGTAATGATACCGATGACCCCCACCTCGTCACTGCCAAACAGTCCGCGCACTTCATCGTAGTAGGCTTTCTCTGGATCGCCCCTCGGGAGGAGGCTCTCGACCGAGCTGTCGAGGCGAATGTGTTGGGCATGATAGGCGAAAAAACCGGTGAGCAGGAGAATGCTCAACAGGATACTTTTCGGCCGGTGGACAATCAGGGCATAGACTTGCGTCATCACTACATCCGCGTTCATGGCGGCTCACCTTATCACGGGAAGCAGGCAACTGAAGGCCCAGAATTAAGGAAAAGTCTCTTCTGTCCGCCAGGATGCGAGTACCTTCCGCCTTGCGGGGAATATGCGAGAGCGGATAGAGTTCTTCACGGGAGTGAAGCGTGTATGAAGACCTACGTATTCAGAGTCGTCGTGGAGTCAGATGAGGACCGGTGGTCCGCCCATTGCCCAGTTCTGGCCCATCTTGGGGCAGCGACCTGGGGCAATACCGAAGAAGAGGCACTCACGCACATCCAGGAAGTTGTGCGAATGATCGTTGCTGAACTTATTGAAGAGGGCGAGCCGATTCCTGAAGACGTGCAGGTGTCCCCTGAGCCGCTCGTCGCTATCACGGCATAAGCCGAGGGGTAATCCCAGCCCTTCAGGTGAGCAGGCGTCAAAAAAGGGGATGCCAGGTGGAGAAGCGGAAAGCGCACTATACTCTCAATCAGGTCAAGGCGGCTTTTGCGGATCCCGACACTGTGGAGCACATAACAAGGTCAGCTCGGAATGGCGCACGGGAGTTGCGATTGTCGGATGAGGACATCGTTGCCGTTATTCAATCCCTCAGAGCACGCGATCTCTATAAGTCCATGACAACGTATCGGGATGATACGTTGTGGCAGGACGTGTACTGTCCCACATACAACGAGGTCAAGCTCTATGTGAAATTTGCCAGGGATAAAGAAACCGATGCGTACTGGTTGGTTTCTTTCAAAAAGCACGACCCGGCCTGAGGAGATATGCGAGAACAAGCCCTCAACAAGTCACGAGCGAGTTGAGAACACCGCAAAAAGCAGCAACCGAAAAAACACAGAACCCGGTAAGTAAAGAGGAGCGCGCATCATGAAGCAATGCCTTGCCTGTGGAGGCGGACCACTAAAGCGAAGAGCGAAGCAGGTGACCTTTGAGTATAAAGGACAGGTTTTGACGTATGACCAGCCTGGCGTCTGGTGTGGGGAATGCGGGGAAGGCTTTTTGGAGAATTCGGATAAGGAAGCCACGGATCCGCTGCTCGTTGATTTTCAAGCCCGCATTGATGATCGACTCACCTGTGAAGACATCCGCCGTATTCGCGAAAAACTACGATTGACACAAAAACAAGCGGGAGAAATCATCGGCGATGGCCCCAACGTGTTTAGCCGGTATGAAACGGGGAAAGCCTATCCGACAAAAGGGACCGAGAACTTTCTCCGCCTCCTCGACCGGCATCCGGAACTCCTCGACGAACTGCCAAAAGAAGCGGCGGCATAGGAAGTGTCGAGTGCGCTCCGCGCACCCTGGGAGCGCGGGCGTCTCGCCTGCATGAGAAGCAACTGAGGCGGTTGCGCTCCCAGCAAAAGCTTTCCTTGACTTCCGCCTTCTCAATAGCATAGGCTTATCACAACCTACTTCTTCACCCTGTGTTATGCCTACTCTTCATCTTCTAGCGGGTTCGCCCCCGCCTCGTCTCCCGCTTGACGATCCTGTACACAAGAACGATTTTCCGCCTTCCGCCTTCCGCCTTCCGCCTTCGCTGAGCGCGCCTCTCGTCGCGCGAATTTCCTAATCCGCAGTTCTGCGATCAAACCGCGTGCACCTCCTTGAGGGAACTCATCGTTCCCGGATGGTTTGGCACTACAACAAACTGTAAGGAGATACCAATGAAAACAGCGTTGATCGTTTTTGCGTCCATGCTACTGAGTTTTACCCATGCCCAAGTGAGCCTTGCGGTCCCTACCATTTACATGCAATCGGCTACCATCAACGGCGCATCCAATGTCGTCACCGTGAGCCGCGTGCCCGTGCAAAAAGCCGCGGGCGTCATCACCTATAAAGATATTTCCATGGGGTTTATCGTTGACACCCTCGGCAATGTCACGTTTAACGGTGCCGCCCTCAAAATCGTTGCGTCGCCGCTACTGAATGTCGGAGCGTTTAAGCAGGGAACGTACCGTGGTCCTCGCGTATGCAGTCACGGGGGTTGTTCGAGTACTTTCAAGGTAGGCGCTCCGGGAGTTGGCACTGGGGGGCGAATCTCTGGCTCTATCTCGCGGGTCGTTACCGTCGGGGACGATGAATTCAGCGCAACTTGGACTTCTGGGCCAATAGCGGGTCACCCGAACCAGGCGCAACTGACTACGGCCAAAATCACCTCCACTGCCTACAATTGGGGAACAATGGGCACGATGGGAACCTATAAACCGGGTCCCCCCTGGAATGCTGGAGACATCATTGGCGCGATTCAGAGCGGCAATCAGGTATCGATTGTCAATTTTGGCAATGACAACATAGCGGACGCCACGCTGTCATTTGACCTGTGCCCTACTGCGAACCCTTGTTGATGAAGTACAGCGGTTTTCATTGGAGCGAGGAGACATCCCTTTCCGTAGGCCGTTCCCGGCGCGAGCGTACAGGCCGGAAACGCTCCGCTTATTCCGGCCTACTTTCTCTCTTCGTTCAAGTGCAAACCGCTGTAGTGTGTAGGGTAGGTCTCGCCCACCCTACACGCTTCTGTTCGCTAGCGAGTCGCCTTGATGAAGCGCGGCACAAGCCAGCGTGCACGTGGGGAAAACGCCGGATAACCCGTATTCCACTCCGTTCCATCCGGGCGACATTGCGTGAGACTTGTTTTTGACCTGTTTTGGACTGGTGGGATTGGTCCGGGAGTGGCCCTAGAATGGCCACAAATTGCCCCAGAAGCTGTCGTCTGACGACTCTCCCGAGGATGAGGAGGCGGAGGAAGAGGCCCCTACGTCCGACCCCTCGAACGGATTGAGCCGAGCAAACCAGCCCTTTTGCTCCATGGTCGCGCCCGGTGGCGGTTCAACGTCTTGGGCTGAGCTATACACCGGCACTTCCGGGGTAAATGCTTTCTGTTCAACGCCAGCGGCTTTGGCATACCGGGGCAAACAACACATCTGCCCATGACAACAGGCCGCTTTCTTTTCGCAGCACTCCACCTTGCGTGGCGGCATAATGTACGAGCATGCGCTACACAGCAGCGCCGCCACGAGCAATCTGAGAAATGTTTTCATACTCCTGCTTTGGCCTTTGTTAAAATGGCGGCTACCATAGCATGCGTTCGTGGAAGAGGAAGCCCTCTAGGAAAGGGGGGGAGGCGGGAAGAGTGAAGCCTGGAGCCTGGGACTTCAGGCTTCAGGCTTTCCCTCTGTCGGATTCCAACACACGAAGTCCCCCGTCGCGACCGATCGTGGTTCGGCGGGATCATCAAGGGACAACATGTACACTTGCGCCGCCGTGGTTGAGCCCGCGGGATTGAGCAGGTAGCCGGAGAACGCCAGTGTCTTGCCGTCGGGCGCGAGCGGAGGGTGGGACAACGTGTACTGATCAAAAAACGACAACACAAACATCTGCTCGCGACTCGGCAAAAAGCGGGCGAGTTCGGTCGTCTCCCCAGAACCGCGCAGGAACCGATGCCACCGCAGATAACTGCGCCCACTATCCAAACTCACGTACCAGAGCGCTTCATTTTGTGGAGACCAAAAGAACCCAGTGACCGGAGCCTCGACCAGCGTCTCCATCTTCCCACTTGAGAGGTCCACCGCGCGAATCGGGGCGAGCAGAGACGACCCAGGGCGGAGCGCATGGGCAAAGGCCAGAGTCTCTCCGTTAGGGGACCAAACAGCCGCCATGCCTCCTTCCCCTGCCGCGACCGGGCTTTTTTCGCCAGTGGCAACATCCAGAAGCATGAGGGTGTCGTGGCCATGCGTATCCTGTTCAACGTAGGTCAACAGGTCATCGTGTGGAGCCCAGGCCGGAACGCGGAATTCGCCGGGGTGATCGGTGACCAGACTCACGGGTTGTCCCGACACCGCATCAAGAATCACCACCCGTGCGGTGGCTGAGGCGCGACGACTCCCACCGACATGGACCGCGAGCCGATCCCCACTCGGAGACCACGACCAGAAGAGTGGAGCACCACTGATGAGCGGGACCGTTTTCCCGAGTCCATCAAAGCGAATAATTTCCAGCGACAATTCTTGTTCGCCCCGCTGAACCAGCGCGGCGAACGCATCCCCGCGAGGAGACCAGTTCCCGTAGATCGGCATTTTGCCTGACAAGCTCGTCAATTCCCACGACTCGACGCCATCGGAGGAGACGGAGAACACGCTCGTTTCAACCGTGTCCTTGCCCACCCCACGTAAACCAAAACAGACAATACGACTCCCATCTGGAGCCCATGTCGGCCAGATATGCGTGAGGCGTCCCGAAGCCGCCTGCTCCGAGAGCACGCGTTGCTGTTCGTCCCAACTCCAGGTGAGTTGCTGCTTGCGGCTCTGCGCGGGAGTCCAGGTAAAGATATTGCCCGCTTCTCCAGTGTACGCCATAGTCGGAGGGCGAGGAGTAGGATGTCTCATAGTGTTCTTGATCCTTGGTTATCGTTTGGCTCCTTCGAGCACGACGAGAGGCAGTTTGCGCCCGCGCTCGCGTCGCAGGAGCACGTACATCGCGCCAGGTCCCCCATCGTGCGGGCGCGCGGTGGCGAAGGCAAGCACCATGCGCCCAATCTTGGCCCGTGTCAGCCACTGTTTCAAACGATCTTTCAGCACGGGAATCTGCCCAGGCGAATTTCGTCCCCGCCCATGCACGATGAGCACACACCGGAGTCCCACCCGCACGGCTCCGAGAATGAAATTTTCGACTTCGAGATGCGCCGCGTCCGAGGTCATCCCGTGAAGGTCAAGGGCCGCTTGCCGTGAAAAATCGCCGCTCCGCAGTTTGCGCACCAGGCGAATGTCCAGCCCACTGATGGTCCCTTCGAGATATTCATCGGTATCGGTAATGTCAAAATCCGTCCGTCCGGCAACCAGGTCCGACAATTCAGCGAGCGCTTCATTCTCTTCCGCTTGTGCTCGCAACTGTATGGTCGGAAGCGGAGGCGTCACGCGGACCCGCCCATCATTCTTTAGTGGCGTGACCTGGAGCATCTGTCGCGCGAAGAACTCTTCTTCACTCTCGACCGGCTCTTGGGGAGGGGGAGGTGGTGGAGCAGGTTTCGCCTGCACGACTGGTTTCTCTGGAATTTTGACCGTCTTCTTGAGGTCCCGAAATGGGTTGTTGAAGGCGGAATCCATGCGCCGGATCGTATACAAGAAGTGGGAAAGGGACAAGCAAGCGCGGATGGTTGCTGGGAGCGCGGGTGTCTCGCCCGCTTCTTACGAGAGCGAGACGCCTGCGTTCCCAGGGATTCCCAACTGCTGAAGATACCGTGGCAAGCGGCTTCGCTGGCTACGCCCAGTCAGGCCCGCGTGTTCACAGCGTTCGAGATACTCGGCGACCGTCGTCGCGAGGAACCGGGCAACGCGCTGACCGCCCAGTTGCGTGTGCTCTCTACTGGTGCCACCACCAGAAAGGATGATGAGCGGTTCCACACATTCCTGACTGCCAATCAGACCAAGCAAACAGTGCTCAGCCGTGTCGAGATACTCGTGTAGCGAGGTTCCTTGTTGTGGCTGATGGGCGAGCTGGTACTGGAGATTGCCGCTGCCGTAGGCGACAAGACGGGCCGTATCCTGAAGCGCGAGTCGAAAGAGGCGTCCGTCGGTTGGCGAAGGCGCGACCGCCGCGAGATGGCGATAGAGTCCTAGGAGAAAACTCCCGAGCATCACGTTGCCGCCGACCGAACTTTCGGCATACGTTTCCGCGCTCAGCAATTCCTTCAGGGCTTGTTCCGCCGCCACGCTCGCGCGCTTGAGTCCGTGGCCACCCAGCAGTGCCCGTTTACGAAAGACATCCACGTGCCGTGCTTGATCGAGGATTTGCGCGCACAGGTAGCTCTTCAATTCAAGGAATTCTTGGTTAATCGCGTAAATATGATGGGCTGCTATCCCCAAAGTGACGGTCGTGCACTCCTGAAGAAAGGTGCAAAGCTGCGCCATCGCTGTTTCAAGTGGTTCGGGGAGTGGGGAGGCGATGAGGTCATTCCACGTGATGTCCACGGCGGGAGCCCAGCGGCGTGCTTTGGCTTCTTCATATAACGTCACGACGTTATCCGACCACACCTCGCTTTTACGATTGATCGTATAGCCCAGGTCCGGCAATTTCCCCCACAGTTCCGACCCGCGCGGAGCCATGCTGTAGTTGGTCCGAATCAACTCTGGGAGTCGGTCGTAGCCGTAAGAGCCGACGTTGCAGTCTTCGTAGGTCAGGCCACGGGCGGCATTGTGCGGGGTCACGCGGACGTGTTCCGTGTTGGCGTTGTACCACCGCAGGGTCAGGTCTCCCTGCATCACCTTCTGGACGAGGGTAAACAGCTCCACGTCTTCAAAGAAATCTTTTTCGAGGTAAAAAGCCATAGGGCAGTCACGAATAGCGGGTATGGGTTTCGGGTTACAGGTTACAGGTTTCGGGTTTCGGGTTTCGGGTTATTTGCGGATAACACTCGATCAGCCCGCGCGCACGCCAGCTTCCTGTAATGAGGCGCGGGTGAGTTCCATGGCGTTATGCAGCTTGCTCATCTTGCGGCGCTCGCCGAGGCCACATTTATCGAGCCGCTCGAAATACTCTTCCATCTGTTTCAATTGAAAGAGCGCGGTGATCTTGCACCCTTGCTCGATATTCTCTTTTTTGAGTCCTTTGCCCGCGAGAATGATGAACGGTTCGGTTACTTCCAAGCCGTTGCCGCCGCTGAAGATCATATTCTCCGCTTCATCAAGATGCTTGTGGATGACTTCGCGTTTCTCCGGGAAGTGACGCATCACCCATTTGAGATGCTGTACGCCATAGCCCACATGACGGGCTTCATCTTGCATCACCAGCCGGAACATTTTCTTGTCGGCTTCGGTGGGGGCGATGTATTCACTGAATCGGAAGAGAGTCAGTACGAAGCCTTCGCCAATCAGATGCAGCGACAAGGACATCTCCGCGAAGGAATCGGCATCACGAATCTGCTTGAGGCTGATTTCATTGGGCGGGCTCGCTTGCATCAGGCCATACCCGGTGGTGAGCGCCCGTTTGCGAAACACCTCGGCGTGTCGTGCTTCGTCCATGATCTGCGTGGCCATGAAGTTCTTCACTTCCATGAAGTTGTTGTTGAGGCGGCCCATCCATTTGGCGGGCACATCCGTCGCGATCATTTCGACTTCCGTGAGAAAGGTCAGCAGTTGAGCGTAGGCGCGGCTGATGTCGTCGGGTAACTCCTGTTTGGCCAAGTCCGCCCAAGGTATGTCGAGGGTCGCGTTCCACTGCCGGGTCATCGCCTCCTCGTAGTAGCCCTCGGTGTTGTAGGCCCACACTTCCCCTTTTTGGTTGACTTCGGCTTGCAGGTCCGGCAATCCGTCGGGCAACTCCGCGCCACGGGGCGCGAAGCTACGGTTTTGCCGTTGGAACTCTGGCAACTCGGTGAAGCCATACGAGCCCGTGTCCAAGTCACGCAGCGTGAGTCCGCGCCGGGGGTTTTCGGGCGCGACCGACACTTTCTCGGTTTTCGCGTGCATCCAAGAAAGGTCGAGGTCCCCTTTCAAGGTGCGTCGCCAGCGGTCGAGAAAATTTTGATCCTCGAAGAAATCAATAGTGCTGAGGTAGGCCATACGCTGCTCCTTATGCGAGGAAAGAAGTTACACGCGAGCCGGGGTGGAGAGACCAGTGGGGGGGAAATCGAGATCGAGTGACTGCGTGAGATTGAAAAACTCTTGGATACTTTCCTGAAAACGGAAAAATTTGTCGCGATTGTCGGGGTCGTCATACGCGATGGTCATGCGCTCGCCGAAATGGGTGAGGGTGTTGAGCGAATGGGTCACGTCCGCCCCGTGGTGCTGTTGGATGTTTTGCAGCATCTCGGTCCACGCGCCGAGGTCTCCAGTGATGACAAAGTCGATGGCGGGCAGGTCAAATTCTCGCACTTCGGTGATCTCGCGACAGTCGAACACCTCAAACGCGAGCAGATAGCGCCAGTGTTGACCATTCGGCGCGGCAACGTGAATGCCGAAAGTGGTATCGATAAAACCGAGACGGCGAAAGCGCGCGGCGTCGTGCTGCATGGCGCTTTGCAGAGTTTGGAGAAACGCTAGGGAGGGAAACGGGACCGACATGTGCACTGCCTCGTGAACTGAAAGTGAGGGCAATCTCGCACGCGCGGGAAACCCTGTCAAGGAAAGGAGGCGAAGAGAGGCGCGAGGGAGCCGGGCAATGGCATCAATGTAGAGGCGCAAAATTTTGCGCCTCTACATTGATGCCATTGCCTGGGTGAGAAAGGGTCGGGGAGAGAGGATCAAATGCGCTTTTCCGTCCGTCGTCTTTAGCGGGAGTCCGCTCGCACGCGCGGACCGTCGGCATAGCGGGCGAGGGCGTCATGCCACTTTGTTTCCAGCACTTCGCTCTCCGCATCAGGGAGCATCTGGACACGGGGGTGGCCGTCTAGCAAAAAGCCCTCAACGGGGTGGATATAGCGTCTGAGTTTTTCCGAGTGAAAGACGATCGCTCCGCGAGGGATCAGGTGAGTGGAAGAGAAATAATAAGTCGATTCGGTTCGATAGGCTCTCATAGAGTAATACTCCTTGGACGAGGGCGGTTGTCTTGGTCCGTCCGACCAGACAGAGGCGATCTCATGGCAGTGAGCGCGGTGGTGGGAGTACCTGGTACTCTCAGCATCGGCTTACTCACCAATGTTTATGAACGGAGGCAAAGAAGTGAGCCGGGCAGTAGGCTTTGTTTTCATCCGCCCCGGTTGCGGGTTTAGGACACGTCGGCCAGTCGCACGGGCGCGGTTTCTCGTGCGCGGTCAAGAGTCGCACCGGCTGGCGCGTGGCGGTGCGACGAGTCGCGAATTGGTTAGTCCTTGGTGGTGGCGGCATACAGATTCTTTCCCTCTCGCATCTCCCCGTAGTCCCAAAGGAGATATCACGTATGGGTGTAGCGCACGGCGTATGGCCTGCTGCTTGAAAACGAATCGCCTTCACTCCATGCCATTGCCCGGATGGGAGAGAGCACGGTGTGAAGGCGACGAATAAAGTCTGATTCCTTGAAACCCTGGCTTTTCCGGGGCCGAATTCGCGCGTGGGCTCCGTTAATGGGTGCTGCGTCCCCCTATACGTCCCACTGCTCCGGTAATGGTTGTGGTCCTGGGAGGATACCAGCAATGTCAGGGTCTTCCGCCCCGGTGTCGCGTGGGGCGGTCTGAGCTTTGCGCTGTTTTGTTTCTAACCGTCGCGCGGTTTTGTCACGCTGTTTCTGCTGACGCGCGAGCTCTTTCTGCCGTTTCTGAAACGTCGCATGAGAGTTATTGGCCATCGGTCACCTCCTCAGCAGGTTTGCCGTTTTGGATGTGATACAAGAGGATAGCAATGCGGCGCGAGGGCTGTTTCGCCTCAGCGCCGCATTGCTCTATTCTTCAGTCGGCAACGTTTCCGTCTGAAATTAGGGAGTGTCTCTCGCAATGCCGCCTACTACCAGCGCGAATCCCGACCGCCACTGCCACCACCGCTGCCACCACGTCTGCCACCACCGCCGCCACCACCGCCGCCACCGCCAAAGGACCGGCCACCACCACCGGTGCGTGGCTCCTGCGGTTTTGCTTCATTGACCGTGAGGGCACGGCCATGTAGTTCGGTGCCGTTGAAACGCTGAACCGCCTGCTCCATCTCTTGGCTCGTGGACATTTCGACAAATCCAAATCCACGCGACTTACCGGTCATTTTATCCATGAGAATAGTTGCCGAGGTGACCGTACCGACTTGGCGGAATAAATCTTCCAAATCCGCATTGGTTGCCTGAAATGAGAGATTTCCGACAAATAACTTCGTAGCCATAACACTCCTCCGAAAAAAAGGCCCCGGAACCTGTGAGAGGGTTCCCGGGGCCTCATCTGTATCGAACCAGCTCAGTATTACGAACGGCAAGAACCGAACAATGAGGCCGCACCTTAGCAGGCTCTTGCGCCAAGGACAAGTAAAGCGATGCGTGCGCGTCAGGCCGCGTTATGCACTGCGCGCGAAAATTCTCTCTTGCGGATGGGCAATGGCGGAAGCTCAGCCTTCTCCGCGCAATATCTCCAGCGGCGGGTGCGTGACTACCTTGCGGTTGCCCACCACGCCGATGAGTATGGTCAGACCAATCATCAACAGCGGGGTCAATCCCAGGACCGCCAGCGACGGAGCAAACGTCACCTCGAAGAGAAACCGTGCCAATGCCCAACTCGCGACGATAGCGAGCAACACGCCCGCCCCGGCGGCAAAACCGCCCAACAAGAGATACTCGGTCAGCAAAATTCGCCGTAATTGGCCACGCGAGGCGCCTAACGTGCGCAATAGCACCGTCTCCCGCAGACGTTGCGCGTAGGTCGTGTGCACGGCCCCGACCAACACAATCCCGCCCGCCGCCAAGCTGAGCAATGCCATGAACCGCAGCGCGAACATCACCCGTGCAAGAATGGCGTCAAGCGTATGTAGAATCACGGTCAGATCAATCGCCGACACGTTGGGAAACCGCTGGACCGCGGCACGTTGCAGCGTGGCTGACTGTTCCGTCGTCAGCGTTTTGGTCAAGAGGACATAGGTTTGCGGAGCTGTTTCCAACACCCCAATTGGAAAGACGACAAAGAAGTTCGGTTGGATGCGGTTCCAATCGACTTTACGGAGACTCTGGACGATGGTGGTGATAAGCACGCCTTGCACGTCAAAGACGATCTCGTCGCCAAGCGTCACGTCCAAGGTGCGCGCGAGTTCCTCCTCCAGCGAAATTGGAACGCGCGCGGGCGGATTCTCCACGGTCGTGAACCACGTCCCAGCCACTAAGGTCTCGCTGTCAATCAAGTGCGATCGATAGGTTGACCGATACTCCCACTGGAGCACCCAATCCGGAGTCGATTTATCCTTGGTATTCCGTAGGTCCGCGACGCTTTTGCCCTTGATCCCGGCTAGGCGCATGGTCACCAGTGGGATGTCTTGCAGCACGGGTAACCGTGAGGCTCGCACGAGTGTGTTCACCGCCTCGCGCTGGTCACTCTGGATGTCGAACAGGACCAGATTCGGCTGGTTCGTCTCGTTGATATGGGTGACTTGGTGCAAGAGGGACTGTTGCACCAGGAGCAGGGTGAGCAGCAAGAACGTGCCCGCCCCAAGCGTGAGAATCAACACCAGGGTCTGATTATGCGGACGAAACAGGTTCGCGAATCCCTGTCGCCACGGATATGGCCAGGATTCTGGCAGGGAGGCGCGCGCCAGGAGTATTAACACTTTGCCTACGGCGATGAGAGAGGCGAACGCCGCGAGTAACGACGCGCAAAATATCAGGGCGTGGGTCCACCGGGCCGTCTGCATGAGGGCAAACCCGGCGATGTAGAGCACGATGAGACCAACAACGAGCAGTCGGAGTGGATCCCGCGTCAACTGCTGAGTTGCTTCCGGCTCAACGGCGGCTCGCAGCGCGCGTAACGGCGAAACTCGACGGACCATGAGGAGTGGACCCAAGGCAAACAGCGGCGTGAGGATTGCCCCCGCGAGCAGTCCATGAATGACCGCCCACCAGGAAAGGGAAAGGACAATTTGCACCGGTAGAAAATCGCGCAACAGTGCTGGTAAGAGCGTATGCACGGTCAGGCCCAACATGACCCCCACGACACCCCCCACGACGCCGAGACCGAGGGTCTGGAGGAAGTACACCGCCAACGTCTGCCGTGGGGTGGCACCGAGACAATGCAGGAGCGCCACCGTCGCGAGTTTGTCCTGCCCGTGTACGTGCATCGCGCTGGCGACACCAATACCGCCCAGCAGCAGTGCCACGAATCCCACTAAGCTGAGGAAGCGAGAAAGATTGGTCATGACTTTGCCAACCCGTGCGGCACGGGTTGTGACGGTTTCGCTATCGACCCGCAGCGTATTGAGTCGCGCTTGGAACGGAGCGAGGCGTTGATCCGGGTCGGTTCCGGCTGGCAAGCGGAGATAGGCTTTGTAGGTCACTCGACTGCCTTTTTGCAGCAGGGCGGTGGCCTCCACCGTAGCCATCGGAATGTAAATACGGGGACCAATCAGTGCCGCCGCCATAGCTTCGCCGGGTATCCTTTTGAGTCGCCCGACAATCTGAAACGTCGCCTCGCCAATTTTGATGGTATCGCCCACCTGCGCGGCGAATTGTAAGAGCAAGTTGTCATCGACGAGCGCATGAAATCCCGAACGGAACGTGTGCTTCGCCTCTGGCGGGATGGTTTCGAGTAGCCCATAAAATGGAAAATTGCCCGCCACCGCACGCACCTGCGCAAGGCGGGTCCCGCCGTTCTTGGGAAACACGATCATTGACGCGCAACTCAGCTCCCGCGCCTGCTCTCCGTCGAGAGCGGAGAGGATGTGCTCCACGTCAGGAGGGAAGGCTTGCTGGAGACTGATGGCGATGTCCGCGCCCAGCAGGGATTTCGCTTGTTGGTGCACGGCGTCCTCAACATTGGCGCGAAATGAACTCACGGCCACAAGGGCGGCGATGCCAATCGTGATAGCAAATGTGGCGAGCAGCAGTCGGTGGCGGCTGCCGCGACTGTCACGCCAAGCCATAAGGATGAGCCAGGGCCAGGGAGGTGTCGCGCCCGCGCGACTTGTAGTGAGATTGGGCATGGTTCGCGAACTTTACGCAACACAATCGCTCATCTATAAGCGAAAAGGAAGACACCATGAAACACCCATCTGTCCCTCCACCAGAACCTCACGCAGAGCCTCACGATGACGCCTTGGACGAAGACTCGCCGTTCCCCGATCCGGTGGTGTTGCCGCTGGAAGATGTCCTTGATCTGCATCCGTTCGCGCCCAAGGATATTCGCAGCGTGGTCGAAGAGTATCTCACCCAGTGTCACGAGGCCGGGTTCGCGTCCGTGCGGTTGATCCACGGCAAAGGGCGCGGAGTGCAACGCGAGAGCATTCGTGCACTGCTTACACGCCTGCCGTTTGTCGCCACATTCGCGGATGCCCCGCCGGAAGCGGGTGGTTGGGGTGCGACGCTTGTCTCGCTCAACGTGGCCCCAACGAAACCCACTCTATGACAAATTCCGCGAATCCCGTATGGTTCGACCCTGCGAGGGGCTGGGGGTTAGGGATTAGGGGCTGGGGGGGACTCCGAACTCCGAACTGATAACTGACACTGATAACTGATAACTTTTTTGGGAGGTTCGCATGAAAATCTCGATGTTTCATCTCATGCCGTACCGGGATCTGCCGGATGATTTTGAACAGCGCTATCACTCGGTGTGGGTGGACCCACCGTGGAATGAATTAGGCAATGCCGAGAAAGTCGGCCAATATTACAACTGGACGCTGGATGAACTGATTTACGCCGCCAAGTCCGGCATGGATGGCATCTGTGTCAACGAGCATCATCAGAATGCCTACGGCTTCATGCCCAATCCTAATCTGATGGGGGCCGTGTTGGCCCGCGCCACCAATGGCATGGATGTCGCCATTGTCCAAATGGGCTCGACTTTGCCCACCACGAATCCCCCCACTCGTGTCGCCGAAGAGTATGGCATGATCGACACCATGAGCGGCGGGCGCTTGGTCGCGGGCATGCCGCTGGGCACGGCGATGGACGCCACGCTCTGCGCGGGTATCACCCCCATTGAGCAACGTGAACGCTACTACGAAGCGCATGACCTCATCCTCAAAGCCTGGACCGCGCCCGACATCTTCGCGTGGAATGGCAAATACTTTCAGTTACCTATGGTCAACGTCTGGCCGCGTCCGATTCAGCAACCCCATCCGCCCGTGTGGATTCCCGGCTTGGGCAGCCTCAGCACTTGGGAATTCGCGGCGCAGCATAACCACTGCTATTGCTTTCTCAACTACTATGGCCCAGTGGTCGGCAAAGGCGTGATGGATGGATTTTGGCAGTTCATTGCTCAAAAGGGCATTGAACCGAACCCTTATCGCGCCGGGTTCCTCCAACTCGTGGCGGTCGCCGAAACCGACGCGCTGGCTGAAAAGCTGTACGAAAAACATATCCGCTACTTCTACAACAAGTCGCTCCATATTCCGGCGGAATACTTCTTCCCGCCTGGGCATCAAGACTATCGCAGTCTAGAGAACAGCATCCGCAAGGGGCTGCTCAAGAGTCAGTTCGAGCAGTTGCAAGCGATCCCCAACTACAAGTTCAAGGATTTCGTGGACAAGCGGTTGGTGATCGCCGGGAGCCCCGCCACCGTGCGCGATATGCTCCGTCAGGGAGTGGAAGACCTACGCGTCGGCAACCTGATGGTACTGTTGCACATCGGCTCAATGCCGCACGATCTGACGCTCCGGAATATCGACCTGTTTACTCGTGAGGTCATGCCGCACTTGCACGACAAATGGGATGACAAATGGGAGAACAAATGGTGGCCGGAAAAACTCCGGGCCAAACGTCAGACCTCTCTCGCCGCCCTGTAAGGAGTCACGGAATGGTTGCAGTACAAGAACGAACGATTAGTGTCTGGGAAAACAAGATCAAGCCCAAGGTGCAAGTGGCGGGCAGTGGGCCGCCGGTGGTGTTTCTGCATGGGGCCTACGGGCTGACCTGGGACCCCTTCTTGGATGAGCTGGCGAAAAACTTCACCGTGTATGCGCCGGAACATCCGGGCACGACCTGGGGCGACCCGGACGGCATTAAGCCACTCGATAATTTGTGGGACTTGGTGCTCTATTACGATGAAGTGTTCGATCAGCTTGGATTACAGAACCCCGCCGTGGTGGGCCATTCGTTTGGTGGCATGGTCGCGGCGGAGATTGCCGCGTCGTATCCACACCGAGTGGGAAAGCTCGTGCTGCTCTGCCCTATCGGCTTGTGGCGGGATGACGCGCCGGTGAAGAACTGGATGATCATGCCGTTGGAAGACGTCGTCAAAGCGGTCTTCCATGATCCTACTGGGCCGATCGCCAAGCAGATGCTCGCGATCCCGGAAGAAGAAAAAGCGCAGCAAGACGCCCAGATTCGCACGACCTGGGCACTCGCTTGTACAGGAAGGTTTATCTGGCCGATCCCGGATAAAGGCTTAAAGAAGCGGATTCATCGCATCACCTCGTCCACACTCTTGGTGTGGGGGAAAAGCGATAAGCTGGTCCCGCCCGTGTACGCGCAAGAGTTCGCCAGTCGGATCAAGAACTCACGCATTGAGATGATTGACCAGGCGGCCCATGTGCCGCAATTGGAACAATTGGAGAAGGTCTCAACCCTCGTGCACGACTTCATCAGGTCCTAGCGAGTCGTGGGCTTCTTGGTGTGAATTGTCGGGGCACGGCAGGCCGTGCCCCTGCTTGTCTAGAAGCCGACTTCGATGCCCACGGCAGGAATGAAATCCGCCCGTAGTCCATCATTATTCAGGGGAATAAATACCGTGGCAAAGGCGACTGCTGAATGTTGCGTGCCGAACGGGCTTGCCTTAAAGCCGACGTTCAAATCGACAATATCGGTGCGAAAGCTATCGTGTTCAGTGATAAAAGAAGCCGGTGTTGTCGAGCTACCGCTGGCATTGACGAACTGGTTGACCCGTTGAGAGATCCGATCTCGTTTGAGGCCCGAGCTTCCAACGACATCAGCAAGGACGGCAAGCTGCTCGATCAATGTAAGGGTCACGCCACCGGCATAGCGAACACGGCTGCGATCAGAATCATCGAAGTTAAACTCAACTCCGCTACTAGCATGAAAATCGAACCGCCCATATTCCTGAGCGAGCGAAAAAAACGGGGTGAGCGTAGGATCGCCAAGCCCTTGGAAATTATCCTCATCACCGGACGGCACCCGTAAGGTCAGCCCACTCGCGATATTAAAGCCGCCCATTCCATAGAGATGGTATTTCGTGCGGAGTTGAATGTCTCCGACCCCAACTTTGTCATCATCGAATTTTGTGAATCTTTCTGTCTGGCGGGTCGCCGTATTAAAGAAATGCGTATCGGGGTCGCTCTCGTTGTTGAGACGCTGCCGGGTTTCGAGATACATAGAGGTAACGACCAGAGGAACTAACACGTTCACATCCCAGTTATCAGTAATCCCATAGGTACCGGAGAATGATACAACATGCGAACGCAGCTCAAAGTCCTCGAACAATAAATCTGCGGTATCGCGCTCGAACGCAGGGTTATTCGAACTCGGAGGCCCGAGACAACAATCATTATGGCCCAAGCCACGAAACTTCACGTTTCGATCCAAACTTTTCCCATTGAGCTCATCGAAACTGGCGGACAAATACGACACGCCGAGAGCGAATTTTCCCACACCGAGTGTCTGGGGCCGTTCCACATACACTGGACCGAGAGAGGACGAGGAGCGTTCGAAGACTTGGAGTTGGGGATTATACTGAAACGTAAAACCCGGCACCGTCGAGATCGCGGGAAAATCTGCGGCGCTCGAGGCGAATTGTTTTACTAAAAGCCCAAAAGTTGCGACACTGTCACTAGTAAAATGTGCCTGGTGGGGAATGTTGTTCACTGGGTTGACATCGAGCCTGATGGTCGTCGCATCGACAATGCCTTTCGATAAATTCTTGGCCGCGACTGCACCAGTTTGCCCAAGATTAAAGATCGTTCCCAACAAGACCACCACAATAGTTCGTTTCATTCCTTCCTCCTTTCACCTCAAAGACACTGTTCCGTATTTCGCAGAGAATAAGGGTGAGAACATGACCATACCCTGTTCTACGAACTAGCCAGGGTAGGGAAGGCATATCCTAAAGTCAAGGCGGTGCACAGAAAGAGAGGTCATTCCACTTGTCAAAGGGTGTAATTAAAAGTGCTGGGACCCTCAAGCGGCGGTCTGTTCAAGAGGGCCCCAATACTGAGTCCACTCGCCATTCGCGCGCAGCGTGCGCAGGGCCAGCATGTCGGCCGCCGTCTCTTCTTTCCACCACGCCCCCGCCAGTTTCAAGCGCTGTTGAAGCACATAGCGGTGCGCACTCTCGATCTCGCCCGAGCCAATGGGGAGATCGGCAGCTAAGGCTTGCTGATAATCAAACTGCCCGGGGCGGTTGGTGAGATAGCGAGAACAACACCGCACCGGAGCGGCTTTATCGGCGACCTCCGGGGCTTCGAGGTAGGGAGCCAACGCCGTTTGGACCGCGGCCACCTCGCTCTGCTTGAGGTGGAGCTGTTGCTGGGCGAGCCACTGGGCGGACGTCTCCGGGGCACACCGCGCAGCGGCGGCCGCCAGATACTCACTGAGATGGTAGAAATCCACCAGATACCTCCCTTGCGGCCCAAACACCTGGTGCACCTGATCCGCAATCCACGGCGCGCCGTCCCCGACGCTATGCACGCGGCTCGTGGGGCCGAACCCCACCCGGATCGCACAGTCCCGCAGCTGCTCCCCCACCGTAGCGGGCGCTCCGAAGGTCGCGGCAAACCGGGGCGTAAGCGAGCCGTGCGCGTGGGCTAAACTCAACCGCGCCTCTTGCCAGCGCACCTGGCGCGTCTTGCGGCGATCGCCCCCAGCGGCTCCCGTCTCCGGGGGAGCCGTGTCCACGATAGGGATCATGCTGCCATCGGTTTCCGCGATGACCCACGCCACCCCCTGGGCTGGCTGGGGCGTGTGGAATTGTTCCTGGGCGTGGATGTGGCGCGCCTGCGTTTCGGTAATGGTGCGTACCGCGCTGACCGGTACCTCAATCCCATAGTGCTCCTGGAGTTTGGCGGGTACTTGCCCAAACGCCAGATCGGCCCCAAAATCCGTCATCCGCCGCTGCAAGGGCTGCGAATAGCCCCGACACTGCACCCCCGCCGCGCGGCAAAAGGGCCGCACCTCCCTCCCTTCGTGCCAGAACAGCTGCTCGTTCACCGTGATGGTCCCAAACGTGGTATACCAGTAGAGTTTTTTTTCCCGCCCGCACCGCCCCCTGCTCCCCCACCACCGCCCGCTGCCTCGCCTCTTGGTGCGCCGCCCATCGGCTCAACGCCTCATTCCCCAGCCGCCGCACTTCTCCAATCACCCGCCGCTCCGCGTCATCGGCCTGCTTCACGTCTCCGTGGCTATCCTCCACAATCGCCAGTATCGCTTCAACCCGTTCTTTTAACTCCGGATGGGCGGTGAGCCGCTCGTCTAAACTCAAGGATTTGTTCACCATTCGCCGGTCCTCCTCCTGCGCTTGCTCGCGTCTTTCCCCCTTCCTTAGCAAACTTTCCTGCGCCGCGCCTCCCTCCGGTTCCCTCCTGCCATCTCTTCCAGCACTTTTAATTGCACCCCTTGTCAAACGTAGAGGCGACCGCTACTTACACAAGGGAATACAACGACGAACAGCATTCTCACTCCCTACTATGTCAGCCTTCCGGCGTCCCGCGGTCCTTGCTCTGTTCGTGGGGATCATCCTCACGGGGTATTTTTGCTTTGCTATTGCGCACGTCTCAGGATTGCCAACCGCCCGTACTCCATACGGTCGTCTTTTTGGCTTGCTTGGGTTCACCACCATCGTCGGTTCCAGTCTGAGCCGTCTCTGGGAACAAGAGGGGGAGCCGCAGACATTGTCGAGGAGCTGGCACAACGTCCTTGGCCTCCTCTCGGTGTGGCTCATTCTGCTGCATTCCCACTTACATTTTGGCAATGTTGTCGCCACGCTCGCTTTTGCTCTCCTCCTCGTCGTGGTCATCAGTGGCGGAATAGTGACCTGGGCCAATCGTGCGGCATCCTCTCCATCTACGCCGGCAAAGACGCGAGAGGCGCGTCCTGTTCCTGGGACTCAACTTGATGTGCGTCGGGAACGGCTGGTGCTGCTGCATATCGCGGTCACCGTAGGGCTGCTCACATTCTCCCTCTTTCACATTCTTGCCATCTGGTACTACTAGTAGAGTCTATCGGTGATCACTCTCACGGTTCTTAGCGGTCCCGACGCTGGACAGGTTTTTACCTTCGACGGTGCCTCAACTGTCATCGGGCGCAGCAGCGTATGTGACCTCATGCTGCATGATGCCTCGTTAGGACGACGGCACTGCGAGATTCGCCAAGAACAAGGAAAGATTGTCCTGGCAGACTTGGGGAGTGTGAATGGCACTTTTGTCAACGAGCAGGAAGAACGGATCACGACCTACACGCTGAACAGCCGCGACGAAATTCGTCTAGGGAAAAGCCTGCTCCGCATTGAATTTCCTCAGTTGGAAGAGGTGCATCGCCCGCCATCGCCACCGCCACCATCCCCTCCTCCAGTTGAGGCCAAACCGTCTCCGCCTCCACAGCGCCGGGATCCCCCACCGCCACGTCCTTCGCCGCCGCCGGTGCAAGAACCACCTCGCGCGCAAGTACCACCCGCTCCGTCGCCTCCTTCAGATGAGGCGACGGTCGTCGGTCCTTCTCCCTCACCAGCTCCCCCACGGCTGCTCCTGCGTGTGCTTGAAGGAGCGGATGCGGGCATTACCTATGAACTCCCGCCAACCGCGACTCGCGTTACTGTCGGACGTGGGCAAACGGCGGATTTCATCTTGAAAGACCTGCGGGTGTCGCGCATTCACTTCACGATTGAGCAAACGCCGACGGGGTTCGTGCTGATTGATGGTGGGAGCTTGAACGGCACGTTTCTGAACGACAACACTGAACGAACACAACGAGCGACGCTCCGTCATGGAGACATCATTATCCTCAGTGACACACGGTTGCAGGTCGAGATTCCCGCTCAGGGCGAAAGGACCAGCTTTGCGCCACGACCACCACGTTCCCCCTCCTCACCACCTGCTCGCCCACGTATGGAGCGCGAGGTCTCACTTCCGTCTTCATCACCACCGCCACCCGTCGCGGCTCCTATCACGATCTCACTGCCTTCACGATGGCAAACCGTTCTTGTTGCCTTCCTTTTCGTCGCCATGGGGAGCGGCGGTCTTCTGGTCTGGGGAAAACCGACATTCTTGGCGAGTGGTCCCCTCACCGCTGGACACGCCCAGTGGGAGGGCGAGTGCGCCACCTGTCATCCGGCCTGGGGCAGTCAAGCCCTTCATACCACCTGTGCCGCCGCCGATTGTCACGCGAATGTGTTACAGACCAACACCCAGCACCAGGACCAATGTCTCTCCTGTCATACGGAACATCGCGGACGGACTTTCGACATGCGGGGCAACGCCAGCCAGTGCTGGAGTTGCCATGACGCCGCGTTCCGCGACCGTCCGCTCTGGCGCTATTATCAGCCGCTTTTCGCGGCCAGCGGACCGATAGAAAAAAGGACCGTGCGACTCGCACTGCCGGCAACGGAAAACGCGCTACGGCAGTGGCAACAAAGCACTCGGTACGATGAGACTGGTCTTATTTTCGGCCACGCTATCCATGCGAAAAGTTCGGGCCAGAGTGCTTGCCTCGCTTGTCACGAGCCATTCCCAGGAACGGTGATCAATGCCCTGAGCGCGGGCTCCGCCTTTCCCACGCATGAGGACTGTATCGAGTGTCATGCGGAAGTAGGAGATCGTGACCCGCGCCGCGCCGCCGACAAAACGTCGGCGCAATGTCGCAAGTGTCACGCGCGCGAAGACAACAAGGTCCTGCGGCTCCCGCGTACCCTCCAGTATGTCGAGTTTTCCCATGACAACCACAAAGCGACGGATACGGATTGCGTGGAGTGTCACTTCACCATTCCCCAGGAGCAAACGTATCGACCGGCCATCCGGTCCGCCGTGTACCCCTTACCGATGGATATGTGCCTCTCGTGTCATCAACAAGAGCAGGCAAAGACCTCCTGTTTGACGTGTCACCGCGCCCATCACGCGACGCTGCCCGTGACACCGCCGGAGGCTGGGATGCTGACGCGCATCAACCTGCCGCAGGCGTTAGGCGCGCTGCTGGCCCTCGAAGTTGGGCTCTTTCTTGGGGTGTATTGGCTGGGACGAGAAGCGTAACCGCAGTGGGTGCCACCGTGGTGGGTGCCGCGAACTCATTGTCCCCCGCGCCAGGACAACGAAGTCCACCGGCCCTCCGCGAGTGGGCCGCGATTACGATTCCCCATTGGTGACCGCGCGCGGGGGCTCTGGCGTCCCGGCGCGCGCCGATTTGTCCTTGAGAAAGTCGATGAATTCTTGCACGGCGGGCGTGAAGCGGCGCCCGCGCTTCAGCAGAATACCCAGAGGGCGCATGAGGGGCTCGTCGGAAAATTGGATGGCTCGCAGGGTGTCATTTTTAACTTCCTGCGCGATGGTGGGCTCTGGCACGATGGATAAGCCTGAGCCCACCTCCACCACGCGCTTGATCGTCTCAATGTTGTCCATTTCCATGATGTATTGGACTTTGATGCCATGCTGACGAAAGACGCGATCCAGGGCCCGCCGGGTCGCCACATCGCGCTCGAAACCCACGAATTTTTCCCCATGCAGCTTTTTCATGGACACCCGCTGAAAGTTCGCGAACGGATGTTGGGGTGAACAGATGAGGACGAGCCGATCTTCACGGAACGGCGCGACCAAAAGCTGCGGGCGTTTATTGGGGTAGGCCACGATCCCCAGGTCAATTTCGCCGTGGCTCACGTCTTCATAGATTTTGTTGGCGCGGGTGTATTCGAGATGGACCGTGACATCCGGAAACGTACGGAGGTATTTCTTGAGCGGCGCGGAGAGTTCATACAAGCCCACACTGTAGACCGTCCCCACGCGTACCGTGCCGGCCACCGAGCGAGCGAGTGATTGCAGATTGTTCTCAATTTCGCGGTACCGGTGGACAATGTCCTTCCCTGCTTGGTATAGGACCTCGCCCGCCTGGGTGAGGCGCGCATGGCCCTTCGAGCGTTCGAGCAATTCGCGGCCATAGCGCTCCTCTAGGCTGCGAATCTGCTGGCTCACCGCCGACTGGGTAATGAAGTTTTTGGAAGCGGCGAGGGAGAAGCTTCCCGTCTCCGCGAGGTCACAAAAAACTTTGAGGGTTTCTATGTGCATAATTCCTAATACTTCAATAAAGATTTTTTTACTTTACTTATAACGTGGATTTCGCTACCTTTCTACTTCAGCCCGCACTCAGAAATCCCCAACTCAGGAGGAAATGTACCTATGTTCGAGCCTGATACGCTCTTACCGGAGCAGTTTTTCACGCTGCTTGGAAGAAAGCCGATCCAGGGCGAAAAACGCTTACTGCTCGCCATGCTAGAAGATGCCGTGCATTGTTTTCAGACCTATGTCCTGGCGAAGAAACCACATGAGCGCCGCTTGTTCCAAGAAGCCGAAGAATGGATTGATTCGACCGATACCCGTTGGTTTTTCTCATTCGAGAATATCTGTGACATTCTCAACATTCATCCTGGACGCCTGCGCAATGCGCTTCAGAAATGGAAGTCCGAACAACTCGTCATTGCGGTGGACGTGCGACCGTTGGTCAGTGTCGATGTTGGCGAGAAGGTCTTAGCCCAGGCGGTCTAACCCCCGCGCTTGTCCTGCTCCGCGGAGAATAGGGTCCTTATCGTGGGCGTTTATTCTCCGCCTCTTCCGCTCCCAATCCTTATCCCCTGCCTCATTCTCCACAGGCCCACCAACACAACACGACAGTTTCAACCAGTTCGCCAGTCGCACCAAACGTATCCCCGGTAACCCCGCCGAGCCGCTGATGGCTCACTCGCGTCAGCGCACGGGTCATGCCCACGACCAGGGCACTTACCCACAGCCCCGCGCTTCCGGTCAAAAGCAAGGTCACCACGAGTGCGATCGCACTCGCCCATAACACTTCGCGCTGGTGAACATTCCGTATCAAGAGCGCGCCCAATCCTTCGTCTCGTGCCGGACGCGAGTGGTACGTCATCCCCACATGGGCCCAACGACTCAGCATGGGTGCTAACAGCAGCGCGTGCATTCTCGTTTCCCCGGCAAGAAGATCAAGCGCGCGCACCTTGAGGAGCAGCACCCCTACCAAGGCCAATGCTCCGAAAGTGCCAATCCGACTGTCTTTCATAATGTCGAGACGATGTTGTCGATCGCGCCCACCAAACAATCCATCCGCGCTGTCGGCCAGACCATCCAGATGCAATCCCCGACTGAAGATCGCCAAGGCCGCCGTCAACAGGACACTCCGGATCGTGGATGGACACACCGGAGTCAACAGCAGATCAATCCCCCACACGAGTCCCCCGATGAGCCCTCCGACCAGTGGAAAAAACGCGGCGGATCGTCCGAACCCCACTTCGTCAAACGGCAACGTTTTCCGCATGGAGAAGATCGTCAGGAATTGCAAAGCGATGAGAAACTCGCGCGACACGCAGGCCGCTATAGCACTCCGTCGCGCTTCCGCAACCGCCCGCGTTTACCTTGTCACCGCGGGCGCTTATACTTTGCCCGCACAACGACCGCAAGATCATGGCACTCGCGCCAAGAAGAAAGGGACATTGATGGACATCGATATCACACGCCAATTCGTGGAAACGGCTTGGACCGAGAAAATCATTCCCGCCCTGCAGAAATATCTCACCATCCCCAATCAATCCCCACTCTATGACCCCAACTGGAACACGAACGGCTACCAGAACCAGGCGACCGATCTGATCGCCAATTGGATTCGTCGCCAAAACGTTCCTGGCCTCACCCTCAAGGTGGAGCGACTCCCAGGGCGGACACCGTTGCTGTTTATCGAAATCCCCGGCGATGCACGAGAAACCGTGCTGCTCTATGGGCATCTCGACAAACAACCGCCAATGGACGGCTGGCACGAGGGTCTTGGTCCGTGGACACCGGTACTCAAGGATGGGCGCTTGTATGGGCGCGGTGGCGCGGATGACGGCTACTCGGCGTTCGCTTCGTTGACGGCGATTCAAGCCCTCAAACAGCAAGGCATTCCCCACGCGCGCTGTGTCATCATCATTGAAGCCTGCGAGGAAAGTGGGAGCCCGGATCTGCCGTACTATATTGAGGCGCTGAAAGAACGCATCGGCACGCCGAGTCTGGTGGTCTGTCTCGACTCTGGTTGTGGCAATTACGAACAGTTATGGGTGACCTGCTCGCTCCGTGGACTCCTGAACGGCGTTCTGACGATTTCGACCTTGACGGAAGGCGTGCATTCGGGAGCCGCGAGCGGCATCGTGCCTTCAACCTTTAGGATCATGCGCCAGCTTCTCAGTCGGTTGGAAAATGAAAACACCGGCGAGATTCTCCCGCGTGAATTCTATGCCCAGATTCCCGAAGCCCGTGTCCAGCAAACAGCCGCGGCGGCGCAGGTGCTGGGAGAGAGCGTCTATAGTGAGTTTCCCTTTCAGCCGGGAGTAGTGCCGGTCTCTCGTGATTTCACGCAAGCCTTGTTGAATAGGACTTGGCGGCCACAGTTGGCGATTACGGGAGCCGCGGGCCTGCCATCACTCGACAAATCAGGCAACGTCTTGCGTCCAGTGACCGCCGTCAAAGTGTCGCTGCGTATTCCAGCACTGGTGGACGCGGAAAGCGCCGTGGCATTTCTTAAGCACACGCTGGAGGCCAATCCGCCGTATGGGGCGAAAGTCACGTTCGAGCCCGAACAGACCGCGTATGGGTGGAACGCGCCCGCGCTGGAGCCGTGGCTGGAGACCTCGCTGAAACGCGCGTCCCAGGACTTCTTCGGCAAGGAAGCGTGCTACTGGGGAGAAGGGGGCACCATTCCTTTCATGGCCATGTTGGGGGAGAGATTTCCTCGGGCGCAGTTTGTGATTACTGGCGTGTTGGGGCCGCGCTCGAACGCGCATGGCCCGAATGAATTTCTCGATATCACCACCGGCAAGCGTCTCACGTGCTGTGTGGCGCAGGTGTTGGCGGATCATTTTCACGCGACGTGTTCGTGAGGCGCGTCACAAAAAGGGAGGGGAACCATGAACCGATACCAGATGGTACTGGGGGCGAATGCACGAGAACCACAAGCCGCGGCAGGGTGGCAACTGACGCGGCTGCTCCCAGCCAGCGGACTCTATGGAGCCAATGGCATGCAGTTTGGGCCGGATGGGCGTTTGTATGTCACGCAGGCGTTTGGCAGTCAGATTACCGCCGTCAATGTCACTACTGGTGGGCTCGACGTGATTTCACCCGTCGGAGGGCCGATCGTGGCCCCGGACGATGTGGCCTTTGACTCGCAGGGGACCATGTATGTCACTGAGGTGATGAGTGCCCGCGTTTGCGCGCGCACGCCGGATGGGAAGACCCGCATCGTCGCGGACAATCTGCCTGGGGCCAACGGCATCACCATTCACCAGGATCGCGTGTTCATCGACGAATTTCGCGGAGGCGGGCGTATTTTTGAACTCTACCCCTATTCCGATCGCGCACCTCGAATGATTGCCGATGGCCTGCGTGGTCCGAATGCGCTGATGGTGGGTCCCGATGGCAAGCTCTACTTTCCGCTTGTCCCGCAAGGAGAAGTGTGGCGCGTGGATATTGAAACTGGCGTGCGCGAGAAAGTGGTCGATGGCTTGAAATCTCCACCCGCCGTCAAGTTCAATCGCAAAGGCGAGTTGATCGTTCCCCAGGCTGGGACTGGCGAAGTGGTACGCATTGATATTCAGACCGGCGCGAAAACAGTCATCGCCAAGGTACGTCCAGGCATCGACAATTTCGCGATCAGTCCCGACAACCGGATGTTTCTCTCGCATTTCGTTGATGGTGGAGTCGCTGAAGTTGCCACCGATGGCAGCAATACCGAACGGGTGCTTGTGCCCAAGGGACTCGTTGGTCCGTGGGGGATCGCGTGTGGGCCGGCCGGACAGCTCTATCTCAATGACGGCTTGAGCCTCGCGGTGCTATCGCCGACGAAAGAAGTGAGTCGGCTTGGTGGTCTCCTCGACAATAGTTTTCCAGGGTTCGTGCGTAGTCTCGCCGCCGGTGCGCCGGGCGAGCTGTGGCTGACCACGATGGCTGGTGATGTCGTGCAGTTCTTCCCGGATGGGCGACCGTTCAAGATGGTCGCTCGCAAGTTACAGGAGCCGTATGGTGTGGTACCAGTCGGAGGGGGAGCCGTGGTGGTCGCGGAGAAGCGGTCTGGCAATCTGCTGCATATTGATGCGGCTGGACAAGTGTCCACGACGGCGAGTGGGTTCTCTCGCCCTGGTGAAGTCGTGGCGGCGAGTGATGGCACTCTTTTTGTGAGTGACATGGGTGCCGGTCGTATCGCGAAAGTCGAGAAAGGCGGGAGTCCCACCACGCTGATTGATGGATTATCGCACCCGTCGGGATTGGCGTTACTTCGGCAAGACACGTTGCTCGTGCTTGATCGTGGCACGAAAGACCTCCATGCGGTCAACGTCAATACCAAGCAACGACAAATCTTGGCGTCGTCTCTTCCGGTTGGTGATCCGCCGGGCTGCTCACGCGGGCCGATGGAATTTTCCGGTGGGCTCGCGGTCGCGCCGGACGGCACGGTGTACATCGCTGGCGATGGCGAGGGCAGTGTGTTGGCGTTGCGCAGCCATTAACAAGAGGAACATCCCGTTATGAACCGCCTTGGCGCGGAGGAGAACTCGACCATGTCTCAAACCCATCCCCATGTTGACACCATCACCCGCTACTATCACGGCTGCAACACCGCGGACGTGGAGTTGATGAAATCCACGTGTACGGCGGATGTCGTGCACTATTTCACCCAGCACACAGCGATCCGGGGCGCGGAGGCGTTAGCCACCTATTGGGCGAAGATGCAATCGCGCGTCAGCGGACTCTGGGTGGTCGATCATGTGCTCGTGCAAGGCGATGAGGCGGTGATCGAGTGGACCATGCGCTGGACACCCGCGGGACAGGCCAAGCCGCAACTCGTGCGTGGCGCGGAGTGGTATGTGTTTCGCGGGGACCTCATCGCCGAGATTCGCGCGTACTACCTCAATCCGCGTCTTCCCTACATGCGTACGGATTTTGACCTGCAAGATTTTCCCTACGAGAAGCGCGCGTATCTCACGCTTAAGGAATAACGCGCCGAGGTTCGGCCTACCCCTTTGGCAATCCCAACACGCGGTCGCCGATGATCCCACGTTGGATTTCCGAGGTGCCGCCAGCAATCGTCATCAGCCGTGAAGACAGCGCGCGCCGACTCCACTTGCCGCTGTCGAACGCGTAGGGCGAACCCAGCGCCAACTGACTGTAGGGGCCAAGCAGTTCCGTGGCGAAGTGCGCGATCCGTACCGTCAACTCACTGCCCGCGAGTTTGGCCAGGGACCCCTCCGGTCCCGGCGGCGCGCCTCGCAGTTGCCGGGTCAAGTTGCGATACCCGTTATATTTGAGCGCCTGCACTTCGATCAGCAACTGGACCAGCCGCTGGCGCACGGCGGTATCTTCCCACGCCGGGGTGCCACTGGAGGTCACGCGCTTGCTGAGATTGATGAGCTGCTGCATGACCGGCTCGAGTTGAAACCCCATGCCGATATTGGCCCGTTCAAACATCAACGTGGTCACCGCTACCTGCCAGCCACGGTTCAATTCTCCAACGATGTTGCTCTTGGGCACGCGCACATCCTCGAAGAATACCTCGTTAAATTCCGCATCGCCGGTCACCTGCACGAGGGGCCGCACGGTGACCCCCGGCGTTTTCATGTTCACTAAGAGATAGGTAATGCCTTGATGCTTGGGCGCGTTGGGGTCCGTGCGGACCAAGAGAATGCACCAGTCCGCGCGATGCGCGTTACTTGTCCACACTTTCTGCCCATTCACGACGAAGAAATCGCCATCCTCCACCGCGCGGGTTTGCAGCGAGGCAAGGTCCGACCCAGAGCCGGGTTCCGAGTATCCCTGACACCAGATTTCCTCGGCGGACAGAATCTTGGGAATGAAGCGCTGCTTCTGTTCCTCCGTCCCCCAGTGAATCAAGGTCGGCCCCACCAACATCACACCCAGTGGATTGGCGATGCCAGGGGCATGCACCCGCGTCATTTCCTCGGCATAGATCACCTGCTCCAGAATCGTCGCGCCGCGTCCGCCGTAGGCTTTGGGCCAATGGATCCCAACCCAGTTGCCCTTATGCAATTGTTGTTGCCAGGCGAGTTGGACCTCGAAACGATCATCCGCATTCCGTTCTTCAAAGGCATCCGCCGCGTAAGAGGGCGGCATATTGGCGGCGAGCCACGACCGTACTTCCTGGCGAAATGCCTCTTCTTGGGGGGAAAAGTGAAAATCCATGTCATCCTCCGCTGAGCTGAGTGTGTTTCAGGATTTTCACCCTCCGTCAATTGTGAGGCGTCCTTTGAGGGATTGAGTGATTGGGTCATCGGGCGATTGAGTCATTGAAAAAATGCCGCGATGGCGCACTCTCCAGCATCACTCCTTCGCGAGCCATTCCAGGGTGCGCTGTTCGCCCGCCGTGTCATACGCGCGCCCCAGGGTCCGAAAGAGGGGCACGATCCCAGCGGCGTCCCTCTCGATTGATGGTCTCCTTAGCGAGGATCGTGAGGCAGGACGCGCTGGGTAAAGCCGACGACCATGCCAAACGCCTGGTCTGGTCCAAGGGCAATCGAGTCCGCTCCATCCGCTTCAGGTTGCATACGTTTCGCTTTCAGGAAGTCACGCGCTTTGCTCAGGTCTTTCGTCTTAAAGATCAACGAATAGATGCCTTCACCGTTTTTATCGAGATCACGACCTTCAGGCGTGGTCGATGAAGAAGGCTCGATCAATTCAACAACCGTGTCTTCTCCAATGGCGACGAACGCGCTCTTCTTGCGGCCCGGAGTGTCTTCCTCGAGGAGCAATGTCCCGTTCAGAACATCACAGTAGAGGTGCTTCGCTTTCGCGAAGTCGCCAACGACCACACCGATATGGGACGCGCGTTCAATACCGAGGGGATGCTCGCGCCACGGGATATTTGACCAGGTCGGTTCAAACCGTGGATCCTTGGTGAAGTCGCCCGCCAAGGCGAATTCCAACTGACCGGGTGTTTCGCGTGGATGCGTCCAGATCGCGGCCATCTTATGTGGCGGTTTGACTTGAGAGCCGACGATATTGAAAAGCCGTAGATTCTCTTGGTCGAGCCGTGCGGAGATGTCCTCGACATCATCGACATACCACGCGATGGAATGAAAATGCTGGCCGAAGCGGTCATGGAACTTCTTGACCGACAGGTTGCGGAGATTTTCTCTCTTCGCTGGCATCATCGGTTCCATAATCACGTCACCAATGCAGAGTAGCGAAGCATCACGTCCAGCAAGCTTCTCATAGCCTTTATAGAAGCGCTTCACTGAGAAAACATCGTCGTACCATGCGTCAACAGCGTCGAGATCGTCCACCACGTGCGTGAGATGAAAGAGTTTGCCAATTTTGAACATTATGTCCCTCCTTGTTGCGGCTGTGTCTTGAGTGGGTATTTCCTTCGGGTGCGAAACTCCCGGAATCATGGGCGATTTCTTGAGCGCTTGCAAGAGTTGTCGTGCGTCCGCGCGAGGTGTCGCTCATCTTGCGGAGCGCACCCCGGTGTCTATAGTTTGTCCTGCCGGAATCGCACGGAAAGCGTGCGTGGAATTTCAAATGAGGAAATTTGCACGAACATTCCCTCTCCCGGCTGGGAGAGGGCGAGGGTGAGGGGGATCACAGAGAGATTCCTTTCACGTCAACGATAAAGGAAAAGACATCATGCAAAGTGAGAAACTGGGTCCCGTGGTGGACGCGGACGGCCATATTTTAGAACCCGCTGACACGTGGGTGAAATATATCGACCCGCGCTACCGCGACCGCGCGCTACGCATTGAGCGTGACGAGCGGGGCTATGAAGTGCTGCTGTTGGATAACAAGCCGATGGAAATTCTTCGTGGAGTATTGGGTATGCTGGGCGGCATTGGCTCCGTACTCCCAGTTGTCATTGGCAAAGTCGTTCGGCCAGCGCACGCGGGCGAGCCGTTCGCGCAAATCAGTGAGGGTAGTTTCAGGAATGGCGATAGTGAACGGAGTTTTCTGCATGTGAGATGCCTCCATCAGAATTGTCCGGACTGTACTCGAACCATGCTCTCCTTGGCAAGGTCACGGCGGCGAATGAAAAATTAAGAAAAGTTTTTTCTGTACTAACATTTCGATGCAGAGAATCGAAAGAGCTAAGCATGTAAAATCAGCAAAGGAGGTCGTGTCAAATAGTGTGTAAAAAGAGTCTAGCAGCGCTTTCCCCTTGAATGACGAGAGTCTCTTCAGGTCAACTCCTCCAATAGCGCCTTCGCCTCTTTCAAATCCCCCGTATCCACCCCCTCAGTGAACCAGCCGTAAATCTCAGCCAGCATCTGCCGGGCTTCTTCTTTCTTGCCCTGTTTCTGCCACAGGCGACTCAAGCTCATCACCGCTCGCAGCTCCAGTGACTTCGCACTCTGACGCCGAGCAATGTCGATGGCCCTCTGAAAACACTCCTCAGCTTCTTCAACTTTGGACTTTGGACCTTGGACTTTGGACTGGAGCGTTAGCGTTCCCTTCAACAGATACAACCCTACCTCGTACACATGCTGGCCAGTTCTGTTCAAGACAGTCAGTGCCTCAGTGAGCAGCGCTAACCCTTCATCGATCCGCCCTACGCTCCCATGTGCCGCGGCCAGTCCGCTGAGGAGGAGCGGGTGTCCCTGCTCTGTCCCTTCGGCGAGGTGAGTGTCCATGCCTTGACGCATCTGTGCCAGCCCCTCCTCGACTTGGCCCTGCGCGACGAGCCTTGCACCCCGCCTGAAAGTTCTCTGTGCTACAGCCAATGAAAAGCCATGTTCGGATGAAAATGCCAGATACGCCTCCGTCCGTTCTTGAGCGAGTTGTCCCTCTTTGCGCCGCTGATGAAGATGGGACGCAAAGTACAGGGCGAACGCGAAACTAAGGGGATGGGATAATTTCTCGGCCAGGGCGAGCGCCTCATGAACTCTTTGGAGGGCCTGGTCGGGATAACCTAGATGCCACAGACTCCAGGCCGCATAGCCTCGGCTCAACACCCCGGGGTCTTGTCCCGGCCGGATGGCATGAGAAGAGGGCTGCCGAGCGTCGTAGAGCGCAATCGCCTGCTCCAGATGTTCTCGGGCTGCGG
>JANMSE010000526.1:0-5160 GCA_031389045.1 Deltaproteobacteria bacterium
AGACCTTTCATGTTCAGCAGGAACCGCAATAGGGCGGCGGTCACGAGCACGGGCTGGTTAGACAGCGCAGCTTCCCTTCGGGAGGGCTGCCTTCTCTTTTGCCCTCTCTCCTTTTCCCCTAGAACCCCCACCTGTAGGCTCAAGCCCACTCGTATAACGCACCGCTCATCGTACCGGCGGGTATATCAATCTCTGCCTCAACCGCGGCAATGCGGCCATCGGAGAAGTGATTGACCCCTCGCAGTCGCCGCTTGTGGTTACTGAGATCTTCTGTCGTCCCTTGGGAGTTGAGGGTGACGGGATCACCAGTGGTCGGATATGTCACCCCACAATAGGTATACGTCCTACTCTTCGCGCCCGGCACGATTACAACGGACAAGGTTCCCCGGTGGAGACCCGCCATCTCCCCCGTCACTGACCCCTCGAAATTCACCTGCACGGCAATGGTATTGCCTGGTCCGGGTGTGAACGTTGGTGGTGCCGACTTGAGCGAAAATTCCCCAATCTTTTTTCCCTGTGCCATGGGATGTTCCTCCTTCGGTTGCGTAGTTGGTTGCTGGACCCTCTTTCTTCATCCTCGGTCCGAGGTGACAGGGCACGCGACGGTGGTGCACGTGCCTCTTGTGTCGTTGTCCGAGCGGTGCCCGTTTGCCGTACCCACCTCATGATGGAGTGCTCCTAAAATAGGACCAATTTTCAGCCCTGTAGGTTGAGAACTGGCTAACGCCCCCGCGCACCGCGAGCCGCCCAAACGAAGCCCTTCGGCTTCAGCAGAACCGCAAGCGGGCGGCGATGCGGTGGCGCGCCTCGTTAGGTGGCGAAGCCCCTCGTCTCAGTCTCGGCGGCTCTGGTCCATAATCGTTCCAATGATGGTCACGACCCTACACAGCCATAGCTGCTGCCCGTTCGGCCATCTCCTGCCATTGTTCCCGATGTAGGGTGTGTCCCATCTTAGGGTCGAGCCAGAGTTGCGCTCCAGGAATGCGGGCGGCAATTGCCTTCCCATGTTCGCCTGGAAAGCATAAGTCTTGTTCGCCGTGAATCACTAACGTAGGGCAGTGAATCCCCGCCTGCGCTGCCCACAAGCTGGGAGTTTTGAGGACGGCCAACATTTGTCGCGCAATGCCCTCTGGCCTATACGCCCGATCGTAGGCAAACGTCACCCGTTGCCTGACCCAGTCTTCCTCAAACGGATAGCCATTCCCCCATAACCAGCGCCAGACCTCGGTATGATAAGGTGGAGCTTGGACACGGTCACGCCACTTACTCATGTCGGCGAGCTTATCAACAACGGCGGGGTCGAACTGCGGACCGTCCTCTCCTGGGAGTGCCCCACTGCCACTCATCACAATCTGCAGGGAGGCGACGCGATGCGGATGACGGAGGGCCATCCAGCGAACAATATACCCTCCCATGGAGGCACCCATGACATGGGCCTGCTCAATACCCACGGCATCGAGCACGGCGACGACGTCGTCGGCCATAGTAAACAGCGTATACGGAGCAGACATGTCGTGGCCTTGTTGCAAGACACTGAGTGCAGCGAAGATGTCGATGGTGGGCAGAGGGGTAGTCGGAATGGATAGGCCGGTGTCACGGTTGTCGAGGCGGATGATACGAAAGCCTCGCGCGGCAAAGAGGGCACATTGTTCGTCGGGATATTCGACAGATCCTATTTGCTCGCCTAGGCCCGCGACCAGGACGAGCGGATGCCCGTCGACCCGCCCCGTTTCTTCGTAATTGATCGTGAATCCCTCACGTTCGATGCTCGGCATAGTAGCTCCCTTCTCGCCGTGTGTTTTATGGCCCTTCATAATAGGGGAAAAGGCATATTGCTCGGTTTTGTTTTCCGACACCTAACGCTTCCGCGCACCGCGAGCGGCCACACCGTATCTTTTCAGCTTGAGCAGCACCCCAACGTGGCCGCGATGCGGTGGCGCGGCGGGTTAGGCTTGCCTGGTTCACTCTGCCACTTTGAGAGGCGGTTGTAATGCTTGCATGTCTAAGCCCAGCTCGAATATCCCAAGCGCATCCAAACACGCGTCACTCGACGGCGGCTGGATTGGCGCCGAGGCTCCATCCCGAAACAGTTGCTCCAGCGGCGAGGTCTTGAACAGCGCATGCGCGCCACATGTGGTCAACGCACTCCGTGTGATTCTGGCTGCGGCCTCCCCGGAGAAGTACTTGGCTCGAAAGAGGGCGGATTGTGTAGCCGGGGTCATTCCCTCATTATCCGCCATCCACGCCGCTTGCCGCATGAGTAAGCGCGCGGCCTCTAAATCAACATTCATTTCCGCTACGCGTGTGCGGATCTGAGGGTGATAGCTCATCGGCTGCGCAAAGCCCCGCGGCACCCGCTGCTTCAGCGTGTCACAGGCATGGCGATACGCGGCCGTGGCAATCCCAATGTAGACCGAGCCATACGCTACTCCTGCCCAATGGTTAATGCTCAGCAGCCACTCCAGAAAGTTGTCTACTCGGAAGCAGAAGTTCTGCTCCGGTACGAAATAATCTTCCAAGATTAAATTGTTACTGCGAGTGCCGCGCATGCCGATCGTATCCCACACATTCTCCACGCGTAGCCCGGGAGCCGGACACGGCCCAATGAGCATCATCATCTCCAAGGGATTGGCGGAATCCTCAGGATGCACCATCAGCATAAGATAATCACAGGCTTCTAGCATGGAGGTAAAGGCTTTGCGGCCGCGCAACGCGTACCCCCCGGCCACTCGCCGGGCGCGGACACTGGGAATAAAGGAAGGGCCGGCGACGAGACTGGAGGTCCCCGGCTCCGAGAAGGCAGCAGCAAACAATTTCTGCTCCTGCACGGCTAGAGTCGCGAGCCGTTGTTGAGTGGTAAGAGTAATAGTGGCGGTCTCCAGCAGAATAGGGAGTCCGGACGCGTGCATGTTAAATGTCAGAGCCGTGCTTGGACAGCCTTGCGCCAACTCCTCTGCGGCGATCACCCATCCCAGCATTCCGGCACCCCAGCCGCCGAGTTCCTTGGAAAATGTGAGGCCATATAATCCTTCTTGTTTGAGTGCTTGGTAGTTCTCGATTGGTAGCGAGCTGTCCCGGTCATGCTGTGCCGTCCGGGTCGCAAAATCAGCGGCCAGTCGCCGACACACGTCCTGGATCTTCCGGTGTTCTGCGGTAAGCTGAAAATCCATTTGTCCCCTCCCTCTTAGTAAGTCATGTCACTCGATGCGTTCAAGAAGCCTAACGCCCAGCTCACCGCGAGCCGCCCACATGCGCCCTTTCGGCTTTTTCAGAACCGCAAGCGGGCGGCGATGCGGTGGAGCGCGATGTTAGGCGCCTCTCCCTTTTTTATTCCCTCCGCCCTGGCCTTCGACTCTGTCCCTCTTTTGGCCTCTTCGTCGGCCTTAATTGGACTGTTATTTCTTCGGTTCGTAAACTTTGTAAACCTTGCTGGACATCTCGCCCTTCATCAACGGTTTCAGCTTCTCAGGCACCGGTTTATAGGCGTCAGATTTCAGAAATGCTTCCACGTCCGCTTGGCTGTCCCAGAGACTGACCGAGCCGTTTTCGCCGCTAGAAACGTCATACCAGAATTTAACCCATTGACACCCCTTCGCTGCGAGGTAAATTTTGTTGGTCGCATCAGCTGACTTCAGCGCTTGTTGCTGTTGGTCTGGTCCTGCCGCCGTGAAACTCACAATTCTGAGCACTGGGTCCGCAGAGGCAGACACGGCAAAAAGTAAGGCTAGCCCTCCCAAAGTCCCCGACAGAAGATATCGGGGCAAAGACACATAAGACCATCTCATAACTCTCTCCTCCTAAGGTGAATCAGCCTGCTTGTCTGGAGAAATTCCGGCGCTTTTCGTGCTTCAAGAGTAGGGTCTGGTTTCGCAGGCCAGAACAATCTCTCGGTACTAGGTTACAGGTTGCTGGCTGGCCTTCGTAGCAAGCCCTTGTCCACCCGTAAGACAACATTAGCCATTCTTGCTTATATGGGTTTTCTTTCGATGGCATCATCTCCTTTCACTTGGGAGCAGGTGCTGCCTAACGGTTGCCGTCTCGGGCCGCCGCCCGGACGTGTCCTTTCACGTTCATTCCAAACCGCAAGCGGGTGGCGGTCCCGCGCACGGCGTTTGTTAGACAGCTAAGCATTGCTCTCTCCAACACTCATGGTGCAACTTTTGTTCGGTTCAACCGTACGTACCAACGGCAGGCTCCTAATCTGATCGGGCAGATTCAGCCCGGCCAGATTGAAAGAAGCGAAGGCGTTGCGGGAGAGATCCCACTCCGCAGAACCCCGCGCACCTTCAATGCGGTGAACGACCGGAGCCGTCTTTGTGGTAATCTAACTCCCCGGCCTCAATGCGCACGGTCACCCGATTGTCTTTGGCCGGTAACGGACAGGTCGTGAACGGATTGTACGCACACGGCGGATTGACCGCCTTATTGAAATCCACAAGGACCTGGCCGTTCTGTGGCCCGTCTGTGGTCAGAAACCGAGCGGCGCCATAAGTCTCGTTGCCACTCGTGCCGTCCCGAAAGACGAAGAACAAGCGGTCTGGTCCCGCGGAGACCGGCTCCAAGCGGAGTTCCTGCCCGTGGAGCGTGAACTCGACGATACCTGGGCTCGTGTAGTGTTCAAGGTCGCCCAAGACGTTAGCCATGATCACGGGTTTTGGCTCCGCGTGCGGGACGAAACGGGCAGTGACGCGGTACGTCCGATCAACTGGGAACCAGCGACAACCCGTGAAGTTCGTGCGGAGCTGGCTCGTCTTGTCACGTAAGCGGATGGCAGAGCGCTCGCCACTCTTGTGCAGCCAGAGGGTAAGCCCACCTATCACCAGGGCATCGTCCGGAGCGGCGCTGATTCCCGGGCCGGGCACCAGGGTCGCAGTGTGGACGGCTTGCCCGTGCTGTGTCACTGGCACTCCCTCTGCGGCCGCGAAGATCGTCTTCCCGTCCTGCACAGTGAAAACGCCGACGCGTGCCGGTGCTGAGCCGGCGGGCAGTATGAGGTCGTTGGTCGGCCCCGTGCCAGCGGAATTTTCCCCCTCACTGAGCCAATACAGTCCCGCGATCGTAAGCCACCCTTCATCGTCCCGCAGGCGCACTTCGCGGTCCTGTCGCCAGGTCTCGATTTCCTTACGATACGTACTTTCTTCACCAAAGGAGACTGTTGTC
>JANMSE010000128.1:0-2551 GCA_031389045.1 Deltaproteobacteria bacterium
GCGCGGTGTAACATGCCAACTTCACCCCACCTCAGGGAGAGGTCGCCTTCCGCTTCGCATGAGCACGAAACTCCTGTTCGGGCCTAACAAGCGGCTGCACCCGACGGCGGCCGGCGTTGCGTCAAGCGATTGCTCGAAGCTGGCGGGCGGCCGCCTCGGGTGAGCCGCAGCGTTAGGCCCGGTTGGCGACGAGACGACGGGGAAGCAGTGGCAAGTCGGGGAAGACGGAGTGTCTGAGTGCTGTTCCTGCTCCCTGCCACAACACCAGCCATCGCCCGTGAGCCCTGCGGCGATCACGGGACGCGCAGGGTAAGGGCTGAAGGCCGAGACGGGAAGAAACGGAAAGAGCAGACCGAGGCAGGGGCAGGACCGCAGAGACGACGCGCCTAACCCACCGCTGCACCGCATCGCCGCCCGGTGGCGACTCTGCTGAACGTGAAAGTTCCCGTGTGGGCGGCTCGCGGTGAGCGGGGACGTTAGGTGTCGCAGAGACACTGCTCAAAAATTTGGAGGGACCATATGGAAGAAGGACGACCAAGTGCAACAGCTGTCGTAGCCGCCATGGCGCGTGCCGCCCACTTGTTCCTGGACGATGAGCCGAAGGTCCTGCAGGACAGCCTGGCCTTGGGGCTGAGCGGGATTGGTAACGAGGCAGCCCTGCGGGCCACCATGGAGGCCCTTTTGGCAGAAACTGCACGCCGAACCAGCCCGGAGTTTGCGCAGGCGGTGCTCCGGTACTACCGCGCCTTGGCGGTGATGAGACACCGCTACACGGAAGACGAACTGAGCGGCGCGCTCCAGCGCGGCGTCTCGCAGTATGTGATCCTGGGCGCCGGCCTTGATTCCTTTGCGTACCGAAGGCGAGACTTGGCAGGGAGCGTTCGCGTCTTTGAAGTGGACCATCCGGCCACCCAGCAGTGGAAACGCACCCGCTTGGACGACTTGAATGAGGCTCTCCCCAACAACCTTACCTTTGTGCCGCTCGATTTTGAGCAGCAAACACTAAGGGAAGCACTGCAAACAGGAGGGTATCGCTCAGAGGCGCCGGCTTTTTTCTCGTGGCTCGGGGTCACGCAATACCTGACCGAGGAGGCCGTCTTCGAGACCTTGCGCTTTGTAGCGGCCGCAGCCCCCGGGAGTGAGATTGTCTTCGAGTATTCCCTTCGGGAACTCCTGCTAGACGAAGAGAACAAGCGGATGTTAGCTGTGGTCAAGGCGAACAGTGCCGCCCGGGGCGAGCCGTGGCTGAGCCTGTTCGAGCCAGTCAGCTTGACCGCGCGCGTGCAGGAACTCGGATTCGCCCAGGTGGAGGACTTTGGGCCAGAGGAGGCAAATGCACGTTACTTTGCCGGGCGTACTGATGGGTTGGGGCTTCGTGTTCCGTTTATGACGCATCTGATGAAAGCCCGGGTGGGAAGCGCCACCTAACAATCCGCGCCACCGCATCGCTGCCCTATTGCGGTTCGGGAGAATCTGAAAGGCTGCGTTTGGGCAGCTCGCGGTGCGCGGGGGCGTTAGCCTTCATTATTATGAATACCACTGATTCCGAACCTGCGCTTACCACCGACTCGTTTGAACGCGCACAGTGGCAAGCTGAATGCAAATTCAGGGACCGTGAGATTACGATTAAGGAGCGGGAGCAAGACGGCAAAGATGAAGAGCTTGCACTCAAGAAGGCCGAACAAGCAACGTCTCATTGGAAGAATCCGCTCGTGGTTGCCATATTCGCCGCTGCAGTTGCTGGCCTTAGCAACGCCGGTGTCGCTTTCTTGAATGGGTCTGCCCAAAGGGCGCTAGAAGCTCAGAAGGCCGAGCAGGCACGCATTTTTGTAATGATCAAGACCGGAAGTCAAGATACCGCAGCCGAGAATTTGCGGTTTTTGCTGAATGCCGGTCTCATTCGAGATCCCGATCTCCACCGCGATCTAACAAAATTTCTTGATACTCGGAAGCCCGGAAGTGGCCCAGTTCTGCCTTTAGAGGGCGCTCAAGCGTACATCGACGCGATCCGCAAGGAAGCCGAACCGCTACTCAAAGAAGCAAACGATAGGTTAGACGCCCTGTCCACTGATGCTCAGCTCAGCCTGGCACGCGAGAAGGCGATAGTCGCCGGGGTGCTGAATCCCGGCGATGATTTTCCTGCGGGCGACGCCGCCGCCAAGAGAACCTTTCTTAAGGAGGTTGCGAAGCCAGGAGATGACACGGTGCGGCTCGAAGCGCTGCGCCGGTTTGTTGCGCTTCTAAAGTTTTGAACACTATTTGAAGGGAGGAGCAATGATATGGAGCGTGAGGTAAAGTTGAAGTCAACGGCTGAAGGTTCTCCATGGCATCATTGTAGTCGAGTTGCCTGAGGTAAACCTTGCGCGGTTCCAGGGGGTGACTAGCTGAGCGCCCTTTAGAGGGAACGTCTAACTATCGCCTTCAGCCTGACCACGGCCCGCGCGCGGTTTCTGCTGAAGCCGAAAGAATCTAGCTGGGCCGCGGCGGCTGAGGCGGGGCGTTAGGCACGGTTGGAGACGAGACGACGGGGAAGCAGTGGAAAGTCGGTGAA
>JANMSE010000537.1:0-3415 GCA_031389045.1 Deltaproteobacteria bacterium
AAACACGTATAAATGCGGTGCTACGGGCATTCACGCAGGCGTCGGCCTAACCCGCCGCTGCACCGCATCGCCGCCCGCCAGCGACTCTGGAGAAACCGCAAGGGTGCGTCAGGGCGGCTCCCGGTGAGCGGGAGCGTTAGGTGTCGCCTGAGCACTGGCTCAAGGACGCAGATAGAAACTCACTCCGCAAGGGGTCAAGCATAGAGGAGGGATCGTATGGAAGAGGGCCGTCCAAGCCTCACTGCGATCATGGTGGCCATGATACGCGCTGCGCACTTGCTCCTAGACGACGAGCCGACGATTTTGCGGGATGACCTTGCTTTGGGGCTCAGTGGCGTCGGAAATGAGACAGCCCTACGGGGAGCCCTGGACAGGCTACAAGCCGAGATCGCGCAGAGGAGTACGCCAGCATTCGCGCACTCCTTGTTCCGGTCCCTCCGGGCCTTCACGACCTGGCGAAGTCGGTACGTGGAGGATGCGCTGGAGACCGCTATCCAGCGCGGAGTCGCACAGTACGTCATTCTGGGTGCCGGGCTCGACTCCTTTGCCTACCGGAGACGAGATATAGCCGATGTGGTGCGCGTGTTTGAAGTAGACCACCCGGCCACCCAGCAATGGAAACGGGCACGCCTCCACACCCTGAGGGTGCAGCTCCCACCCAACCTGACCTTCCTCCCCATCGACTTTGAGCACCAGACACTGCGGGCGGGGCTGCGGGCGGGAGGCTACCGCCTGGAAGAGCCGGGACTTTTCTCTTGGCTGGGCGTCATTGCATACCTTACCGAAGACGCCATCTTTAGCACCTTGAGAGACGTAGCCGCCTTGGCTCCTGGGACCGAAATCATCTTCGAGTATGTGATTTTAGACTCGCTGCTCGACGCCGAGAGTCAGCGCATGGCGGCGGTGGTCAAAGCGGGCGCGGCAGCGCGCGGTGAACCGTGGCTAAGCTTTTTCGATCCGGTCGGCCTGAGGGCGCGCTTACGCGAGTTGGGGTTCGCTGAGGTCTGGGACATAGGGCCAGAGGAAGCGAATGCCCGCTACTTCACTGACCGTACCGATGGACTGAGACTCTCCGTTCCGAGCCCGGCGCATCTCATGAGAGCCCGGGTTGGGAGTGTACTCTAGACAGAGGGGAGAGTTCAGCAGCGACCCCTAACCTTGCGCTGCACCGCATCGCCGCCCGCTTGCGGTTTGGAACAAAGCCGAACGGCTTCGGCTGGGCGGCTCGCGGTGAGCACGGGCGTTAGGGAGCTTCTCCGAAGCTAAGGGCTTTGCAGGAAACCTTCTGCTCAGCAAACGAGAGTGCTCGTAAGACAGGAGACAGAACCATGATCAAACTCTATGCGGCATGCCCAGCCTGGGACGTGCCCAACGTCAGCCCCTTCGTGTTGAAGGTCGATTGCTATCTGCGCATGGTTGGATTGCCCTATGAATTCGTGAGCCTCCAGTCCCCGGAGGAATTTGCACAGCTCCCCAAAGGCAAGATGCCCTGCATCGAAGACCGTGGCCAGAAGATCGCCGATTCGGGCTTTATCCTGGAGTACTTACAGGCGACGTATGGCGATCCGCTCGGGGAGCAGCGCCTCAGCCCACGCGAGCAGGCCGTTGCGCTCGGCATGCGCCGCCTGATGGAAGAGCATCTCTACTGGGTGATCTGCTACGCCCGCTGGATGGAGGATGCGATCTGGGAGCAATACAAGCACATCCCCTTTGGTCAGTACGGGTACGGGCCAGCAGAGCTCGAGGCTGTGGCAGCCCAGGTCCGCGACGTTATGCGCACTGAGCTGCATGGGCACGGGTTAGGCAGGCATTCACGGGAAGAGATTTATGCGTTGGGCAAGGTCGATCTGACCGCGCTCTCCTCGTACTTGGAGGACAAGCCCTACTTCTTGGGGGAAGAGCCAAGGTCACTGGATGCCACAGCGTATGGCTTTCTGGCCAATATTCTCTACGTCGGTTATGAAACGCCCCTGGAAACGCATGCCAAGACGCTGCCGAATTTGCGCGCCTACGGTGACCGGATGCGGCAACGGTATTATTCAATGGGGGGCTAACGATGGTAAGGGAAAGGGAGAACACGTAAGCCGCTCCCTAACCATCCCGTGCTCGTGACCGCCGCCCGCGTGCGGTTCTGCTTGAACTAAACGGCCTCATCTGGGCGGCGGCCCGAGACGGTGAGCGTTAGCCGTCACAGAGCACGAGCGTCGCGGGCGAGGCAACTAGCGAGCATTCTGCCGATTCACCGGCTGGTCCGTCGGCGGGTTCGAGGAGGGTGTTGCGTAGTGAACAAAGCGAATCCGACGAGAATCTACGAGCGAACACATGAGCAATCAAATTTCTTGGCACGTCGAACTTCAAATCAAGCAAGGTCAGATTGATGCGCTTCGAGCACTCACGAGCGAGATGGTCGAATCGACGAAGAACGAATCTGGTGCCCTAATCTACGAACGATTCATCAGTGAGGACGGCCAAGTCGTTCACGTGTTTGAGCGCTACATCGACTCGACAGCCGCTATTGAGCACCTAGTTGCATTTGGAAAAAGGTACGGCGAGAGATTCGCGGCATTGGTCGATCGAAAGCGATTTACAGTATTCGGTGTGCCGAGTGTTGAGCTGAAGCAAATTCTCGATCGCTTCGGAGCAGCATACTTTGTACCTTTTGCAGGCTTCTCGAGAGTCTAGTGGTGCAGGTCAAGCGAGGCATTGCGGGTTTAGGTGGACGTAGTGACGGCTAACGCCGCGCTTCGAGCTGACAAGCTCCGGCGGGCTCGCTTCGCTCAGCCCGCCTCCGCTTGCAGCTCAAGCGAGGCGTTGGGCCGCAGAGGCCAAGAGACCAGGCAGCGCACCGTGACGCGGGAGCAGCACCAACAGGCGAAGCAACAAGGATGAACGGAAGTGTTAGTGTCGTGCCGGACCGGTCCTGGTGGATCGGGAACGGACAGAGGGAAGCGGACGGAGCCCAGGGCCGCCGCGAGGCTGAGAACACGACCCAAGGCAGAGCGGGAAGTACCCGCGCCGCGCGGCTCAACCCACCGCTGCACCGCATCGCCGCCCGGTGGCGGCTCTGCTGAACGTGAAAGGTTTCGTGTGGGCGGCTCGCGGTGAGCGCAGTCGTTAGGCGTTGCAACCACCAACCGTAAGGAGTGCTGAAATGAAAAGGCAAGTTTTTTGGCTATGCTTTTTCCTGAGTATAACCTCAACAGCGCATGCTGGCGAGTACTTCCGCAACAAGTGGTTTGAGTATCCTGATCCAACGACTCCTCCGAAAGTCACTACTAAATCAGACCACACGACATTGGCACACTCAAGCGGCGAGTTGTGAGATCACTTGCGGTGCGGAGTGGGCGGCCCGTAGCGCCTCGACGGCCGCCGTGACCTCTGGGGTGTAGTAGATTGAGGAGAGGGTATAACGCCA
>JANMSE010000558.1:0-4196 GCA_031389045.1 Deltaproteobacteria bacterium
AATCGCATGGACCGCTTCTTGGCCATTGAACACGAGACGGACATCATAGCTGAGCTTTTCGAGGACGCGGGTCACCAGTTTTTGGTTCACGAGATTGTCTTCGGCGACCAGAATGCGCGGCGTGGCACCTGGTCTGGCTGAATCCGTGGCGTATTGTTTCACGAGGCGGGCTCGTGTGGGGACAGTGGCCAAGTGCTGTTTGCCGAGGGGGAGCGTGAACCAGAAGAGGCTCCCTTTGCCGAGCGTGCTTTCCACGCCGATTACACCACCCATCAATTCAATCAATTTCTTGGCGAGGGCCAGTCCGATCCCTGAGCCGCCATAGCGCCGGGTCGAGGACCCGTCGACTTGAAAGAACGGCTGAAAAAGATGGGCTTGGCGATCGGTGGGGATCCCAATGCCGGTATCGCTAATACTGAACCGGAGCGTAGCGGTCGTCGCCGTCTGGTGGAGCAGATTCGTTTGAATGGACACCGCGCCGGTTTCCGTGAACTTCAGCGCGTTGCCAACGAGAAGCAGCAACACCTGGCGTAGGCGGCCGGCATCGCCGCGGAATCCCACCGGTACGTCATCGTGCAGGAAAGAGGAGAATTCGATCTGCTTTCGCCGCGCGGTGTCGGCGAAGAGACTCGTGAGCCCGTCGATCATCCGCGGCAATTCGAAATTACTCTCTTCGAGGGTGAGTGCCCCCATGGCTAACTCAGAGAAGTCAAACAGACTGTTGGTGACGGTATGCAGGAGATCGGCGCTCAGCCGGACCGACTCGGCATAGTCATGCTGCTCGGCGGTGAGCGGAGTATCCAAGAGCAGCTTGGTCATACCGATGACGCCGTTGAGAGGCGTGCGCAGTTCATGGCTGATGTTCGCCAGGAACTCCGACTTCACCCGATTCGCCTCGGCGACCGCCGTGGTCGTGAGGTTGAGGGCGTGTTCTACGCGCGTGCGTTCCACACTTTCTGTGTGGAGTGCCGCTCCTAGCCGTGCTAACGCGGCGGCATCTCCCTGAGCCTGGGTCGTCAGCGTGGCATTCTCGGTCCGGAGGGCGTGTTCGGTGTGTCTCAGGCTCTCGAGCTGTTGAGTGAGTTCTTGCTGAAGTTGTTCCCCGCGTTTGCTGCGTTCGAGGAGCGTGAGTTGCGCCTCTTCGAGCCGTTTGCGTGCGGAGAGTCCCTCGGCGATTTGTCGGAGCAGGGGGTATCGCTCCTGGAGTGCGAGCCGGACGCCCATGACCGTCACCATGATGCCAGCAAGAATCGTCAAAGCGTGCGGCAGCCAGGGCGGTGGGAGGAGGTCTCTGACGAACTCCGTGCCTCCGAGTACAAGAATGGCGAGGAGGACGACTTTGCCGAGCAGTGCCCCATCCGTCGCCCGCGGATCGGGTGGGGGGGGCGTCTTGTGTCGAGAGGCCGAGGGGCTCCCTGTCGTAGGTGTTGAGGAAGGCTGGCGACTATCGGACTGTGGGCTCGGTGTGGGTGTGGGCTGTGATGGCATAGTGTTCCTTTTTCCCTTCTTATCAGAGCGAGTTACGCGGCAAGCTCTTCTCTGAGGGAGGACAGAGCGTGACGTAAACTCGCGAGCTCAGCTTCCAAGGCCTCCAGGGTATGTTCGGCCTGGGAGAAATCGGAAGTCTCACCAGTCGTTTCCAGCTCAGCGATGAGGGCTAATGCGCGTTTGGCCGCGAAATTGCCCACGGCTCCTTTGAGGGCATGCGCGGCGTATGTCAGGGTATGAAGGTCGCGGTCCTCCAAGGCGGAGCGCAGTTGGGCAATGAGCTCGGGGGAATTATCCCAGAAGATGTCGACCAGTTCCGTGAGCAATGAGAGGTCACCATCAAGTAAGGCCATCAGCTCTTTGCGGTCAAGTGTTTCTTCGAGCCGGGCTTCCCGCGGGGCAAGCCGAGCGGCGATGTCTTCCAACAGGGCATACAGCTCTTCGGGCCGCAAGGGTTTACTGACGTAGCCGTCCATGCCGGCGGCGAGGCAGCGGGCTTTGTCCCCCACCATGGCGTGAGCCGTCATGGCAATAATAGGGATGTGGGTGCCGGTGGTTTTTTCATGGGCACGGATTTTTGCCGTGGCCTCGAGTCCATCCAGAATGGGCATTTCGACGTCCATGAGGATCGCGGCAAATCCCGGATCGCCGAGGAGGAGGTCGTAGGCTTCCTTGCCGTTGCGGGCGATGGTGACCTGATGGTTCCATTTTTGGAGGACGCGGATCGCCAGTTTTTGGTTGACGGGATTGTCCTCCGCGAGCAGGAGATGTAATGGGTGCTGGCTTTTCTGCGCGAACGGATTCTTGGCGATCTTGATCTCTTGCGTTTCCAGCCCCAGGGCTTTCAGCAATGCGCCTCGCAGCTCCGTTGGCCGGATCGGTTTGGTCATAAACGTCGTAATGCCAATGTCGTCGTATAGCGGGCGGTTCTCCTTTTGCTCCGTCGAGGTCAACATGAGGAGGAGTTGGCTCGTTGGCGAGATTTCGGTTTTCAGTTGTTGAGCCAACAAGAGGCCGCCTTGATTTGGCAGTGCGCTGTCAAAGAGGATGAGCGGGAACGGCGTTCCTTGAGTCGTCGCCTGTCGGGCGTGGGTCAGCGCGTCCTCGACGTTGTTGGCGCATGTTGGGCGCATGCGCCAATTCGTCATCAACGAGCGAAGAATTCGCTGATGGGTCGCGTTACTGTCGACGATCAAAACCGGGATGCCCTGGAGGGCCTCAGAGAACGGAAGCGAAGCGCCTACTTGGTGGGCCGTGCTTTTCGCGAACCGGGCGGTGAAGAAAAAGGTGGAGCCGCGGTTTTCTTCGCTTTCCAGCCAGATCTGGCCATTCATCAAGTGGACCAGTTCCACTGAGATCGACAGCCCTAAGCCGGTTCCGCCGTATTTGCGGGCGACTGAGGCATCAGCTTGCGAAAAAGCCTCAAAGACCTTGTGTTGTTTGTCTTTGGGAATGCCGATGCCTGTATCGCGCACGGCAAAGCGGAGTTCGATATCCGCCTCACCCTCTTGGACCATTTCAACCTCGACCACCACTTCGCCCTTGTCGGTGAACTTCAGCGCGTTCCCGACAAGATTGGTGAGGACTTGCCGCAGCCGAACGGGATCCCCGCTGAGCGCCTCTGGTATGGTGGGGCTGATGTCGTACATCAGCTCGATGCCTTTTTGGTGGGCGCGGATGGCGATGGCTTTGGTCGTATCCCCCAAGAGGTCGGGGAGGGAGAATTCGACTTTTTCCAGGTCGAGCTTTCGGGCCTCGATCTTGGAGAAATCGAGAATATCGTTAATGAGGGCGAGCAACGTTTCGGCGGAACTTTTGACCGTGTCGACGTAATCGAGTTGCTCGGCGTTCAGGACCGTATCAAGCAAGAGATCGTTCATACCAATGATGCCGTTCATGGGTGTCCGGATCTCATGACTCATATTGGCGAGAAATTCGGCTTTGGTGCGATTCGACTGTTCGGCGGCCTCTTTTTCTTGCCGGAGGGTCGCAATCGTTTGTTGTTGCTCCGCCAACTCTTCTCGGAGCGCGACCGTGAGTCTTTCCAATTCGACACTCTGCTCTGGGACGTGAGGCTCCCTACCTTCGTCCCTGCTGTGGAGCAGAGTGGCTTCAAGTTTCTGTTTTTTGTTGATCTCGGCTTGGAAAGCGGCATTAAGCTGGGTGATGATGGCCGCCGCGCGTTCCTGGCCGAGGCGTTCAATATCGTCGGCGGTGAACGCTTCCGCGGGATGGACTGGGGTGGCCGAGAGTCCAGCTCCATTCATGTGGCTGAGATCGGTGTCACTGGCATGGGAATGGACGCCGTTGCGAGTACCCGTGCCGTTGGCGGCGTTGGCGAGATGCTGGGCGACCATCCGCAGCAGCGTCTCTCGCTGAAAGGGTTTAATCAGGTAGTCAACGGCTCCGAGTGAGAGGGCCCGCTTGGTATCTTCTCCTTCTTCTTGAGCGGTGACGAAAATGACCGGCACATTGGCGAGCGCCTGATTCCTCCGCACCCGGCGGCAGATTTCGTAGCCGTCCATGTCCGGCATAATGGCGTCGAGCAAAATAAGATCCGGTTTTGTGTGTTCGAGCGTCGTCAAGGCCTGCGCGGCACTTCCCGCCGTCAACACGGAATACCCGTTATTGATAAGTGCGCGTTCGAGACCTCGCATGGTTACCTTGTCGTCATCGACGCATAGGATAACCGGCGCTCTGGGACCAGT
>JANMSE010000569.1:0-22026 GCA_031389045.1 Deltaproteobacteria bacterium
AACCAGTTCCTCGAAGTGGTGGCACCGATTCGCGAAGGAACCGCGGGGGAACGATACCTTGAACGCCGCAAAGGGGATCGCGGAAGGCCACCTCCAGACCGAAGACCTCATGCAAATCCTCAACCACGGGGGCGAGGTTGCGAGCGATCAAGACCATCTGACGTAATCGTAGTGACATGAAGCATCCTCCTTCTTTTCATTCTTTTCATTCATGCCCAGTGAGCGTGGGCGCGCGTGTGCATGTGCCATAGCTGGTGTGGGCTTGCTCTTCAACCCGGACCGACCACTAGAATCGCGGGTGCGACGTGGGGTATGAAAGGAAGAGACGCGGGCAGCCATCGGCTTTCAGCAAAACAAGGAGATACGCACCTTCGGATGTCTGGCTGACGACTGAACGCTGAGAGCTGACCGCTTACGAAGAAAGGAGAACAGCGTCATGGTAGAAGCAACCGTCATCGACGCGCTGTACACAGGTCGCAAGAACAGCGCGAAGCCGGTGGGCGTTGACCAGGTACAATTCGGCATAGACGACGCGCTGGATGCGCAACTCCGGGTGTTACGCCGCTTCGAGGCCGACGGTGAACAGCTCGGCGGCTGGAAGGTCGGCCTCACTTCCGGCAAAGCCCGTGACCGCATGGGCAAGGACTTCCGTCCTTTTGGGTATATTTTGCGGAAGCGGATTCTGTCGTCTGGAGCAACGGTCCCGCTCGCGAAGATTTTCAACTGTCATTTAGAACCGGAACTCTGCCTGATCGTGGGGTCACCGTTACGCGGAGATTCGGTAGGTCCAGCGGAAGCGAAAGCCGCGGTCCGTGCCGTCGCGCCGGCGTTTGAGATCAATGAAGTGCGGGTGCAGGCCGACCTTGGACAAACACTCTTGCTGGCGGACGGCTTGGCGCAATGGGGGATCGTCGTCGGGCCAGAGACGCCGGTGCGTGACGGACTCATTCATACCACCGTCGATTTTTCGCGTGATGGCAAGATCGTTGAAACCAAGACTCCAGGAGAGACGATGGATGATCCTTACCTGTCGCTGTCGCGGCTGTGTCGGCTGCTGCATACATACGGGTTGGGCTTGGAACCTGGACAACCAGTGATTACCGGCTCGTTTTGCCATCATGCCATTCACCAACCCGGCGTGTATCGCGCGCATTTTTCCAACATTGGCGAAGTCGCGGTCACGTTCCAGTGAGACCGAACAACAAAGAAAAGGAGGAACCAAACAATGGCGAATTTTGACATTCAGATTAAAGGCGGAACCGTTGTCGATGGCACGCGTGCCCCGCGCTTTCGTGCCGACGTGTGGATCAAGGACGGCAAAGTCGCGCAGATCGGCGGACGGGCACCAGGCTTCGCGAAGAAAGTGATCGACGCCGATGGCCTGATTGTCGCGCCGGGCTTTGTCGATCTGCACACGCATTACGACGCGCAAATTCGCTGGGACCCCTACTGCACGATTTCCGGGTGGCATGGGGTCACTTCAGTGGTCTTGGGAAACTGCGGGTTTGGTTTCGCACCGTGCAAACCCGAATTCCGTGAACGGTCGATGCTTACCATGACCCGCACGGAGGCGATTCCCTACGTCTCCATGGAAGCCGGGATGCCGTGGGACTGGGAAACCATTCCTGAGTATCTCGACTCGCTCGCCCGCGCGCCCAAGGGGGTCAACTGCATCCAATACATGCCCACGGCGTCGTTGATGACCTACGTCATGGGACTCGACGCGGCCAAGACCCGTCCAGCCACGGAAGAGGAACGCGCGGAGATGCGTCGCCTCCTGGACGAGGGGCTCGACGCGGGACTCTGTGGTTTTTCCATCCAGCGTCTCGGTCGGCATTCTGGTCAAGCCGATTATGACGGATCACCAATGGTGACGGACACGATGGCGGATGAGGACATCTTGAACCTGGCGCGGGTGCTCCGCGCGCGCGACGAGGGATTCATCCAAATCACCCAGGCGACTGGTCATATCAAGGAAGACCTGGCGTTCTTGGAAAAACTGGCGGAGCCCAACGTCCGGTCCTGCACAACGCCATCGCCGCGAGCAAGCGTGAGCCCGAATCGCATCGCAAGAGTCTGGCCTGGCTTGAACGCATGCGCGCCAAGGGATTGCCGATCTTCGGTCAAGGGGCGACCGTGCGTAGTGGATTCGCCTTCACGCTTGAGCACTGGAATCTGTATGACGTAGCCACGGCGTGGCGCGACCTGCTGACCGGCACGCCTGAAGAACGCATGACCAAGATGCGCGATCCCGAGATGCGCGCCGCCGCTAAAAGTGAAAAGTCCATGCGCGCGCTCGACCGCAACGCCGCTGGCATCGGTGGACGCTTGCCGCGCTTGCTCGTGCAAGGAGTCGCCAACAAGCCAGAATTAGAAAAGTATGTCGGCAAGTCGCTCAGCCAAATCGCGGCTGAGGAAGACAAGCATCCGGTGGACGTGATGATTGACCTGTCGCTGGCGACCAATCTCAAAGCCGAATTCCTGCAACCCGAACCGGAATTCAACGCCGAGATCAACGCCGAGATCATCAACAACTCCATGTACACATTCCCCGGAGTTTCGGACGGTGGCGCGCATACCAAGTTCTTCACTGGTGGTGCGTTCACCACGGATTTTTTGCGCTGGTTGGTGCGTGACGAACAGAAAATCACGCTTGAAGAAGCGCACTACCGGCTCTCGGCGTTACCGTCGCACGCGGCGGGATTCCGCGACCGTGGCGTGCTCCGCGAAGGCGCCTGGGCCGACGTGGTGGTCTATGAGCTGAATGGCTTAGGAATCGAGCCGGACTGGAGCGGAGAGATCGTGCACGATCTCCCAGGCGGCGAATGGCGTCGGGTGCAACGTGCGCGTGGGTATCGCTCGATTATCGTGAACGGGGTTGAGACGTTCACCGAAGGGAAATGTACCGATGCCACGCCGGGCAAGCTACTCCGTCATGGCCGGGCGGCGTAAAGCATCCGCGTTGATGAGGACTTGTCAAGAAATAACTTGCCGATTTGGCTAGTGGGTGCCACTGCTGGCTTGTCCAGCAGTGTTCTATGCTCGGTAAGTTATTTCCTGCGGTCCGCGAATCACCTTCCCCGGCATCGCCCCGGTGGCCTCGCCATTTTCATACGAGACCTCGCCACTCACGACCGTGTAGCGATAGCCATCCACCCGTTGAATAAACCGGCGGCCGTTGGCGGGCAGGTCAAACACCATCTCCGGCGCATGGAGCTGGAGCCGGTCGAAGTCAATGACATTCACGTCCGCTTTCATGCCGGGTTTGAGCGTGCCGCGATCCAGCAGCCCGTACAGCCTGGCGGTATCCTGGGTTTGTCGCTTGACCGCGAGTTCCAACGGAATACGCTCACCCCGCCGGTCGCGTACCCAATAGGTGAGCAGAAAGGTGGGCATCCCCGCGTCACAAATCACCCCGCAATGCGCACCACCGTCACTCAAAGAGAGGACGGTCGCCGGATTGAGCAGATTGGGACGAATGCCATCGAACGAGAGGCTCTTGGAAGTGCCGATGGGCATATAGATGATTGCGCGGCCATCCCGCTCCAGCAAGGTATCGTAGGCGACCTCTTGTGGTGTCTTGCCCTCACGTGTGGCGCGTGCGCGGATACTCTGCTCCACCACCGGCTCGTAGTCGGGTGGGTCTCCTAATGAGAAGTGATTGTGGAACCCGCTGACCATTTCCAGGGTCATTTCATCCCTGACCGCCGGGGTGTCATTCAATATCTCCGCCCGCACCGCCGGGTCGCGCATCCGTTGTACCCGTTCCGCCAAGTTGAGCCCACTGAGCAACCGCTTGTAGCTCCGGTGGGTACTGAAGGGATGGAGGGAACTCTGGAGGCTCATCAGTGACCCTGCTGGACGCGCGGCCACTTGCGCCACCATGTGCGCGCCCGCGGCATTGCGTTGGTCGATAAACTCCAGAATCTCGCGCATGCGCATGCCCGACCGTTGGCGGATCAACGCCGCTAACGAAATTGGACGCCCGGTCTCCTGGGTAAGCCGCGCCATCCATTCGAGGTCGGCATCGGGGCCAGTAATATCCGAGATGATCTCGAACACCCCGTGTCCGGCTTCGCCTAACGCGCGGCCAATGCCCAGCATCTCATCGACCCCGGCGAAGGTGCCAGGCACGTATGCCTTATCGCGGGTGCGATGGACGAGGGTGCGCGAAGTGCTGACGCCAAGCGCCCCGGCCTTCACGCCGTCGCGCACCACCGCCGCCATCCGTGCGATGTCCTCGGGGGTGGCTTCTTCGTTATTCGCGCCACGTTCGCCCATCACATACGCACGCACGGCGCAGTGCGGAACGTGAGTACCAACGTCGAGCACGCGTTTCATGCCGGACAGTGCATCGAGATACTCAGCGAAGGACTCCCACTTGAAATCAATGCCCGCGCGCAGTGTCTCGGTGGGAATATCCTCGACGCCGTCCATGAGGCTGATGAGAAACTCTTCTTGACCACGACGCACGGGCGCGAAGCCGACCCCGCAATTCCCGATCAGCACGGTGGTGACGCCATGCCAACTCGACGGCGAGAGGTAGGGGTCCCACACGACTTGGCCGTCGTAATGGGTATGAATATCCACCCAGCCGGGGGTAATCAGCAGGCCGGTGGCATCAATCTCGCGCCGCCCAATGCCCGCTTTGCCACCGACCGCGGCGATGGTGCCGTTGGTGATAGCGAGGTCACCGGTGAACGTCGGCGCGCCCGAGCCATCCACGATTGTGCCATTGCGAATGACGAGGTCATACATGGTGTGATGTCTCCTTTTCTCGGAAGTATACGCCCACAGAGATCAGATTATTGCTTTCCGCCATCGCTACCTTACTGTGGCCCCGCGTTGAGGGTGCGATGGACGCCATTGGGATCGCGGGCGATCACCTTAAGGTAGGCGCGTGTGGGTTGATCCGGTTCCGCGCGTCCCTGTTCCCAGTCACGCAACGTCCCCAGCGGGATGTGATAGCGCGCGGCAAACTCCTCTTGGGTAAGCCCCAGTGCCCGCCGAATAATTTTCGCCTGCGGGGTGCGCTTCATGTGCGTGAAGTCCGCCTCGGTGAGCGGCTGGGCGTCGGGATCGGCATAGGCGGCACGTTCGATTTCTTCCTCCGTCATCGGACGAGGAGCTTCAACTGTTTTGTCGGAAGTAGTCATCTTGCTCTCGCTTCGTTGCTCTGCGGGCGGAAATAATACGAATCCGCCCTTGCCGTTCGGTGTAGACCACGAGCAACGGAATGTTGCCTTCGGCCATCCCAGTGAGGATAAACCGGTCCTCGCCGTAGTCGGCTCTATCGTCAAAACGCTCAACGGCGAAGGGGTCATTGAACACCGTCGTGGCCAGTTCAAAGCTGACGCCGTGGTCGCGCAGATTGCGCGCTGCTTTCTCCTCCGTATCCCGCCAGTCGAATTCCAGCGCCACGCGCTACGGGATACCAGTAGTGCGGTCAGAAATCCAGCGGCAACGTCAGATGCTGCGTATAAATGAAATCGCGGTGAGCGATAAGAATCGGATCAAGCGCCTCCCCCACAGCGCCACGGACGGGGGCCCAAATCTGGCGGAAGAAATCTGGCATCGGGTTCTTCTCCGGCGGATAGGAATCGACAAGCTGCGACATGGCGGCCCAGTACAGATCAAGCGCGGTCAACTGGTTACCCATAAAATACTTACTGCCCACGCTCTGTTGCTTGTGCAGCCGCGCGGATAAGGCTTCTAGAATCGGCTTCATTTTGCTGGGGGCGGCGGCGGCATTCTGTGCCGAGTAGCCATACGAGAGCACCATTGGGTTGCTCTTGAAAGCGTCGCCTTGGGTTTTCACGAGCACGTCAAACATGATGTGACGCGCATGCCAGGTGAAGCCGTCTTCCCCACACAGCGCGGTGGACAGGCCAATCATTAACGCGCGGTCGTCAACCTGCTGAGGTAGGAGTGACGGAGTTGGCGCCAGGCGTTCGGCCAGCAACAAGATTTCGTACCAGCCGGTGCGTGCTGGTTCGTCGTTATACATCGCCACCGGGGCATTGCGATGGCCCGTCCAGGCGACGAGTTCATCGTTGGTGCCGCCACCCTGCTGGGTTACGGGAACATACGGAATCTTTTTGACATGGAGGATGTATTTCGTGGCTTCTCCCCACGGGGCGGGGCCACCAGCGGTGAGCGCGACGCGCAGGCCGGACAGATTTTTCGCTTCGGCGACTGTTTTGTATTGCATGGAGAAAGGTCCTTTCTGGTGAGAGTGCGGTTGTCAGTTTTCAGTTCAGTTGTCAGTCATCAGTCAGATGGAGAAGCACGGGACGGTCTAACCCCATGCCAATCACGCGCGGTTATCGCTTTTGCTGTTTCTGGGGTTGGATTTCATATTCGGCAATGATGCGACGAAGTTGATCTGGAGAGACATCGCCCTGCTCCATTTTTGAGTAAAGCGTGATCAGCAACACCTGTTCCGGAGTGTGGAGATAATAGATCATGCGGTATCCTGACCGTTTTCCCTTTTGGATATCCGAGTTCTTGACACGGACCTTGAAGACCGTATGACCCGTGCGGGGTATCTGGGTGCCTGGAGTTTGCCCCGCTTCCAATTGGGTAATGACTGGCTGGACGTCGGCTTGGAGATGCGGATACTTTTTCGCGAGCTGGCGGAGGTTGCGCTTGAACTCTGGGGGGAACTCGACATGGACTGCCCGCGCCATCTTAGTCGGCATTGATGTCTTTCCAGAGTTCCGACACGGGCAGCGTCTCCCCGCGCAACGCCTCTTGCCACCCCTGGCGAAAGCTGTCCTCGGCGGGTTGCAGCGTGAAACTCTTTCTGAAAGCTTGCATCATCTCCAACAGAAAAGGGAGGTATTCCACCGGAATTTTTCCGACTTCTTCTACTACTTTGTGGTAGGTGACATCTGATTGCATCGTGCGACCTTTCCTTCAAAAATCTCTGCGCTCACCCCCTACCGATTTGAGTTCCTTTTGACCAGGTTGAATCGTGGTCAGATTGAGTGGCGCTCTTGCTGGTGCGTGGATGGGGGAACGGTTGTTTCCATCAATTCGGGAACGTGTTCCGCTTCATAATGTTCAATCAACACGCCGAGTATTTCCATTAAAGATGCCAAGGCGTGAGATTCGTCCTCACCCACTTCATCAATCAACGTATCCAGTACGGCCACGAGGCGACGATACTCAGCTTCGGTATGTGGCACGAACAGGGTGGTCGTCAGCTTAGGCCAGTGCGTCGCTGCATTGGTGATATCGGGATTCCGCACACTCATGCGTTATTCCTTCCATTTGCCTTCATCGTATGCTTGGTGAGTCAGAACAGCACGGATATACACGCGTTGTCGATTATAGTGCAGGGCGGCAATCAAGCGCACCTTATTCCCGCCAATATTGAACACCGTCAGTTTCCCGACCTGATCAGCAGCGGGAAAGACCGTGCGCAAGTCAGCGAAGGAGGTGAAGTTCCGTTGCTTCATCGCACGGTACCAATGCGCCAAGGCACTCGTGCTCTCAGGCTGTTGCTCGGCAAACTCATTAAGCCGCTTCCGGGTAATGATGCGCATAGCCTGTTTCTCTAACGCGGAGCTTCATCTCAATCATTGTTCTCCATGCTCCTCTAGCCATTGAATAGTTTTTTCCTTCGGCATGATGGCGATGATGATGGCATCCCCATCGGCCACGTCGTAGAAAACCCGGATGTTTTCAACCCGGAGTCTGAACTGGGAATGGCGTAACTCTCGCAATCGTTTGATACGGCTCTTACTCTGTTTCGTCGGTTCGTGTGTCAAATGGACGTGCATGGCCTCCCGTACCGTTTACCAGTCCTCGGCCTGGAGCCCTGGGATCAGTTTTAGTAGTTCTTCCAGCGTCAAGGTTGGATCCTCAATCCAGCCAGAACGGCTTTCCGCATCGGAGTGAAGCCACGTCTCCCCGTTGTCCGTATATAAACACAAGCTGTCCGGTCGCTCTGGATTGCGCCACGCGTACAGACCAGGGGCTTCACGTAACAGACACAGAGATTCAGGAGTCAACCGATATATTGCCGCGATCCTCACGTTACTGCCACTCCAGACTTGCTTTTGCATCTCTTCAACTCGTGGGTCTCTGAGGTTGGCCTGAAATGGTTGCAGCCGCCGTTCGAGATCTCCGGTGCGTTCACCGAGACCACCACCAACTCGGCGATGGAAGGAGAACCGCCGGCAGCGTCCTAGAGCGAGGTCAAGGAGTGCGTGATAAGTTGCTCCGGTCAGCTCGCCTGTCAGTCGCCACAAATGCAACTCTGGCTGTGGCGGAAAAAGAAATTGCTTGGCATGCTCCAACGCGCTCACTTCGATTGTTTCCTGGTGGTGAGAGATTGACCACGCGCCGTACGTCACATGGAGATTCAAGAGAGATTTGGCGGTCGTGAAAAATGACACACATTCGGTCGAGATCGTGGCATCATTCTCAAGCTCAATGTGTAGTGGCTCCATCCCGAGCTCCTCACTACTGCTCGGAGCCGCTTCGCGAAAGGTGTCAAACTCATAAATCGCTTCATCCCTGAACATCCCACAGAGGAATTCCACAAGTTTAATGGACGGAGACGGAACAGCCAAGAGTTGCGCAGGCAATGGATAACGTCGATCAACCGAACGAATCTCCACCGCCGTAATATGAGTAAAACACAAATCATACGCCTTGTAGTCTGCGGTTCCGTCTCCTGGTTCCCGAATGAGATAGATACGCGCCGTGAGCTTACGCTGACTGAGGTCAGAGGACAGCCCTATGAGCCGTGCGTTCCCATCAAGCAGGAGATTGAGTTCATTTCTGGTGTTAGCATCCATAAGGTTGACTCGTCAGTCTGGAGTTAGTTATTGGTTCGGATATCAGGTGCTTTCGCCGTCTACTTCCGGCTTCCTTGTGGAGGGCTATTCTTAGCACGTTCTTCACGGGCTTCTTACAAGTCTGATACCTAGTGCACCCCACGCTTCAGCGGTGTCCCACTTGACCAGGTTGAATCGTGGTCAGATGGAGTGATTCTCTTGCTGCTGCGTGGTGGATGAGGGAACGGTTGTTTCCATCAATTGTGGGTGAGGCTCACCATCGTTTGTTACGTCGCTTTTATTCTCTCCGTTGGCAGGAAGCTGAGATATTCTCGAACTTCGAGTTGCATGCGGTCAATCTCGGCCAAGAATCCAGACACGGAGGCCCGGTAATTCACCGGATTGGTTTCTGTGTTGCGTAGATGGGTCACTTGGTTTTGAAACCAGGTGATCCGTTCCAAGGTCGTTTGTAACTGCTGATCGTTCGCAATCATGTTCCCTCCGGGAGGATTTCCACGATACCGCGTTGACCGCCTTCGCGGCGTATCTGCCAGTATTCCATCATTGCTTGCTCTCCGCCTATTGCTCCAGAGCGACGGGTCCAGAAGACACTGGCACCAAAACGAGCGTGGGCTTCCATGTGCTGGAACACGCCTGCCGCTTCGCCGGTCACAGCGGCCAAGTCAAAGGTATCCTCCATGAGGAGGAGGATATCGATGTCATTCGGTTCGGCTTTGGCGGTGATGCACGAGCCGAACACCGCAACTCGCGCCACCTGTCCAGTCGAAGTCGCAAGTTGGTAGAGACGGGTCAACCGATCCCCCACCGCGCTACGCTGGACCGACCCCCTGACCGAAGCGTAGAAGAACCTCCGACAGTGTTGCGCCATGCACCCCAGGTGGTAAGTCTCCGTCTTCGTTGAAGGCTGGTAATGTCACTGGTAGACCTCGCAAATCAATCGACCTCAACGCTTCCGATTGCCCTGACGACGATGTCTCGGCTGGGGAGAGATAATCTTCTTTGCGCTTGTCATCAATAATTCAGAAATCACCGTCCTCTACACGCCTCGCCGGCCACTTCCTGCTCCCGTTCACGTCTGCAACTGTTTCCGCGCCGCCTCGGTAAATGCCTTGGTGGCCTCCTCGTCCTTGAGCAGGCTGTCGATTTTCACCGGGATTTCGACGCCTTTGCGACAGGCTGGACGTTCCTTCATGGCGTCGAGCCAGCGCCTCAGATTGGGCAGGCCATCAATCGGCACGCCGGACCACTTGTAGGTGCGCACCCAGCACCAGTTGGCGATATCCGCTATGGAATACGCTTGCCCAAGCCACTCGCTTTCGCCCAGGCGCCGCTCAAGTACCTCGAATAAGCGCCGGCACTCGTGTTGATAGCGATCAATCGCCGGTTGAATCTTCTCCGGGAAATAACGAAAAAAGACATTCGCCTGCCCCATCATCGGACCAATCCCACCCATCTGAAACATGAGCCATTGGATGACCTCGGCGCGCGCTTTCGGCACGGTCGGCAATAACCGACCAGTTTTCTCGGCCAGGTAGATCATCATCGCGCCTGTCTCAAAAACGGTGATGTCCCGTCCGCCCGGAGCATCGTGATCGACGAGCACGGGAATGCGACCATTGGGATTCAGCTTCAGAAACCACTCTTGCTTCTGTTCGTTGGCGCCGAGATTGACCGCGTGGACCGTGTACGGCAGTCCCAGTTCTTCCAGCGTGACCGAAGCTTTGTGCCCGTTTGGGGTGGAGGCGGTGTAGAGGTCTATCATCGGGTGGTACTCCATTCTTTTTGAGCGGTCAGCGATCAGCTCTCAGCAAAACCAAGGAGAGATGTACCCTGGGATACCCGACTTGTGTGAGAAGTCGGGCAAAATCCTCCGAGGGTTTTTGTCTGGCTGAGTGCTGAACGCTGATAGCTGAACGCTTCTCGTTCAATTCGAGAACACATCCACTTTGGTTTTGGATGCCCAGCCCACTTCGTAGGGCGCGACCATGCGGCCAAAGGCACGGAGGTGCTTGAACTTCCACTGGCCGTTGATCTTGATGTAGTCGTCTTCATAACGGGCGGCGATCCACATCTGCTGATTGTCCTTGTAGAACGTGAATGGTCCCAGGAAATACCAACTCGCATGTGCTTCATTGCCATTCACTTCGATACGCGGATTGAACACATTGTGTTGAGAGAAGAGTATCCGATCCTCGAAGCTCTTGAACAGCTTGCGCAGCTCCGCGGGCCCCTGCGCCTTGCCAATGCCTGGTCCTTCCCAAATTCCATCCTCGACGAAAATCTGCACAATCCGATCTTGATTGTGCTTGTCATCGCAAATATCGCAGTATTCGGCTTTGAGCTTCTTGATCGCTTCAATATCCTGGAGAACCGTAATGTGTTTTTCGAGTTCAGCGGTCGTCATGGTGTGAACCTCCTTTTTGGTTATTTGCCCATTTTTCTGCCGGTGGGTTGTTCATGTCCTAAGATTGGATGTGGTTGATACGGCGCTTCCACGGCGGCGATCTCTTCCGCGCTCAGCGTCATGTCCACCGTCGCGATTAACTCCTTGAGATGTGGAATTTTTGTCGCTCCGACAATCGGGGCCGCAACCCCAGGCGCTTGGAGAATCCAGGCACAGGCAATCTGCGTCGGAGACACGCCACGTTGTTTAGCGACCTCATCCACCGCGGTCGCTACGGCGAAGTCACTTTCATGGAAATAAAACTTCTGGGCGAATTCGTCGGTTTCCGCACGCTTGGTCGATTGCAGGTCCGGCGCGGTCGTGCGTTTGCGCGCGAAGAACCCTCGCGCCAGTGGACTCCAGGGAATCAGTGCCACCCCTTGGTCAAGACAGAGCGGGTTCATCTCGCGCTCTTCCTCGCGATAAATGAGATTGTAATGGTTCTGCATCGTCACAAAGCGGTGCCAGCCATGTTCCTTGGCGGTGTAGAGCGCTTTCGAGAACTGCCATGCGGCCATGCTGCTCGCGCCGAGATACCGGACCTTGCCACTGCGCACCAGCGCATCAAGCGCATCCAAAGTTTCCTCCAGCGGTGTCGAGAAATCCCAGCGATGGATTTGATACAGGTCGATATAGTCCATCTTGAGGCGGCGCAGGGAATTATCGCAGGCTTCCATGATGTGTTTGCGGCTGAGACCACGACGATTCGGGCCAGGTCCCGCGGCTCCCCAGACCTTGGTCGCGACAACAATGTCATCACGCGAGGCCATCTCGTTGAGCCACTTGCCGGTAATCTCCTCGCTGGCGCCGGCCGAATAGGTGTCCGCCGTATCGAAGAAAGTGATGCCCGCTTCCAGCGCGATGGCGAAATGCTCGCGCGCTTCCTGTTCGTTGAGCGCCCACTCGCGTGGCATTGCCCATTTGGGTTGTGGGCCGCCGCCGTAGGTCATGCACCCAAAGCAGAGACGCGACACGGTCACGCCAGTGTTGCCGAGCTTAGTGTATTTCATCGTGGTGTTCCTCCTTGCTGTATTGCCATTATGTAATGTGAGCGTTCAGCCGCCAGTACTGTCCGCTCTCTTCTCTCTGGCTGAAAACTCCGAACTCCGAACTCTTGACTCCGAACTCCTGACTCCGAACTCCGAACTTTCCTCCCAGTCTTTTCCCTCAAGTCGTCGCGGAATGCAAGTGAAATAGCTGGACACTGCGGGCGCTCTGCTGGTAGAGAAGGAGCACAATGGGATCGGGGGCAATCTCGATGCCTCGCGAATCTCTCACAGTCCGACACACATTTGGAGGGGAACAGCTATGCAAGGACTCGAAGGGGTGAAAATCCTCGAACTAGGGAACATGGTGTCCGCGGCGTATGCCACCAAGTTGATGGCCGATCTGGGTGCGGACGTGATTAAAGTCGAAGAACCTGGTGGGGATCTCGCTCGCCAGCGTGGGCCATTTCCTAAGAGTATCCCTGACCCTGAACAAAGCGGACTGTTTCTCGCACTCAATACCAACAAGCGGAGTTGCACGATTGATCCGAGGCAGGGCCCCGACGTGCTCAGACGTTTGGTGGCATGGGCGGATGTGGTGGTTCACAATTATTCTCCAAAAGCGATGGCCGCATTGGGAATCGACTACGAGGCTTTTCGGGCGCTCAATCCACGGTTGGTGATGTGCTCAATCACGCCGTTTGGATTAACCGGACCACATAAAGACTATCATGCGTATGAACTCACGTATGCGCATGGTGGAGGGTGGGCGTGGTTAAGTCCTGGGGGGTCGGATCGTCCTGACTTGCCGCCGCTCAAAGCCTTTGGCCATCAGTGCGGTTTTCAGACGGGGCTCATTGCCTCCACGGCGACGATGGCCGCCTACTTTCGGACGCTGGAGACGGGTATTGGAGAACACATTGATCTGTCCGCGCACGCCAGTGCCACGTCGTTCGTGGAAATGAATGTGTACTTCTATAGCTATCTGGGCAAGATCGCCTCACGCTTGGGGCGCAAGATTCTTGCTCCGCTCGGCATCTACGAATGTCAGGATGGCGCGATACTGCTCCTGACCGCGCAGCCGGATCAGTTGCAGCGCTTGATCGAGTTCATGGGCAACCCGACGTGGGCGCAAGAGGAGTATTGCAAAAACCCGTTTACGCTCGCGCGTCATCTTGATGTCGTCGATCCTCATCTCCGCGCGTGGATCAAAGGCTGGAAAGTGGCGGATTTGTTTCACGCCGCTCAGGCCCAGCGTATCTGCGTCGCGCCAGTGTGCACGATGGCTGATCTGCCCGCGCAAGAACAATTGCAAGCCCGCCGATTCTTCGTTGACGTGACGCATCCTCGTGCCGGGACCTTGCCCCATCTTGGCGCGCCGTATCATCTGCACGAGCCGTGGTGGAGCATCCGGCGACCGGCACCGCTGCTGGGGGAACACAACGAGGAAGTCGGAAATGAGACCGGGGACCGGGGACCGAAGACCGAGGATGGGAGGCCGGGTCCTGAGCCCCGTCCCCTGTCTCCGGTCCTCGGTCCTTCCCTGCCATTGGCAGGAGTACGAGTGCTTGCCTTCACCTGGGCCTGGGCCGGGCCGTATGGTGCGATGCAGTTGGCGCACTTGGGCGCGGAGGTGATTCATGTGGAATCCAAAACACGGCCCGATGGCGCGCGACTGGTGCCGATCCATCCGAAGGGCGTCACGCCGAGTCTCAACACGGTCGGGTACTTCAATCAGTGGAACCAAGGCACGAAGAGCATCGCGCTCGACCTCAGTAAGCCCGAAGCGCTCGTGATCGTGAAGCGGCTCGCGGCCACCTGTGATGTGGTGATCCAGAACTTCGCCACTGGCGTGATGGAACGGCTGGGCCTGAGCTATGAAGAACTCAAGAAAGCGAAGCCTGACATCATTCTGGCGTCGATTTCCGGCTATGGACAGACGGGCCCTCACCGACTGTATATGGGCTACGGCCCAGCAATGGGGCCGCTGACGGGGTTGTCCTCGCTCACGGGGTATGTGGATGGTCCTCCACAAGAAGTAGGCATGGCGTATGGCGATCCCAATGGCGGGATCAATGCGGCGAGCGCGATTTGCGCGGCCTTGGTCGCGCGCAAGCGCACCGGCCAAGGACAACACATCGACGTGTCGCTGTGGGAGTCGATGGCCGTGTTGATGGCCGAAGGGTGGATGGACTACGCGATGAACGGCACTCAACCGGCGCGGATGGGCAACCGTGACCCGCTGATGTCGCCACATAATTGCTTTCGCTGCGCCGGAGAAGATGAATGGGTATCAATTGCCTGCGGCACGGAAAAAGAGTGGCAGGCGCTCTGTCGAGTGATGGGACAGGAGCAACTGACGACTGACGACCGGTTTCTCACGGCGAGCGCCCGCAAGGCGCATGAAGATGAACTCGAACGCCTCGTGACGACGTGGACATCAACTCAGGAAAAATGGGATGTCACGCATACCCTCCAAGCAGTTGGAGTCGCGGCGTATCCGACGCTGAGTAGCAAGGACCTGCTCGACGACCCGCAGCACAACGCGCGAGACTTCTTTGTCCGGTTACCACACCCAGAGGTTGGCGTGCGAGCGCATGCCGGAATGCCGTGGCTGTGGGCGCATACGCCCAATGGGGTACGTGCACCAGCCCCGTTATTAGGCGAGCACAGCGAGTGGGTGTTGCGTGATCTGCTTGGATATTCGGCGACGGAAATCGCTCAACTGAAAAACGACCGGGTACTCTCGTGAGCACGTGAGAATAGCACGGGTTCAGCCGTCAGCCCGCAGCTTTCTTTCAGCGAACAGCAGGAGATACCGAAGTACGTATCTCCTGCTGTGGTGTTCTCATTGAAACCAAGGAGCAGGGCACAGGGTGTGAGGTGCGTAAGGGGCTTTACGCGCACTTACTGAGACAATCGCGAATAGGATCAAGCTCGGGTAGTTTGCCCGCGTCCTCGGATACCCAGGCGTATTGCACTGTGCCTTGCTTATCCACCACGAATGCTGAGCGTTTTGAGACGCCTTTGAAGCCGAGCAGACTCTCGTACAGCGAGCCGTAGGCCGTGGAAGCCTCTTTGTTGAAATCACTGAGCAGTGGGAAGTTGTACCCTTCTTTCGTCGCCCACGCGTCAAGCGAGAAAGGACTGTCGACGCTAATACCAACGACCTGAGTGTTTTCGTTCTGTAAGGTATTGATGTTGTCTCGCACGGAGCAAAATTCTTTCGTTCAGCCACCGGTGAATGCGAGCGGTACGAATAAGAGTACGACGTTCTGTTTTCCTTGATAATCACTGAGCTTGAAGTCCTTCATCTTGTTGGTCTTCAGGCTAAAATCTGGGGCTTTCTGTCCGACTTGAACACTCATAGGTCCTCCTCATGTTGTGGTTGGATTTTTCTTCGTCAACAAGTGCGCCTGCCACCTTTCGCACGACTATGACATCCTCCTTTTCCACGCGCAAGGCGAGACGAGCCACGCAGGCTTCGTGGTCGCGGATCAACGGCGGCAATGATTGGTGAAAGAGAAAGAGGGAAGAAGGTGAGACAATGAAGAAGGGCGGGATGGAAACGCGGCGGTAACCGAGAGGATTGATGTTGGGCTGCGCTTTGACACGCAGCCCTTGGTCTTTACGCGCACTTGCTCAGACAGTCACGAATGGCATCAAGTTCGGGCATTTTTCCGGCATCTTCGGAAACCCAGGCGTATTGCACCAGGCCCTTCTTGTCCACCACGAAGGCCGAGCGCTTCGACACGCCTTTGAAGCCCAAGAGGCTTTCGTAGATCGATCCGTACGATGTGGAAACTTCCTTGTTGAAGTCACTGAGCAGCGGAAAGTTGTAACCTTCCTTCGTGGCCCATGCGTCAAGGGAAAACGGACTATCGACGCTGATACCAACGACCTGCGTCGTATCGTTTTGCAGTGTGTTGACGCTGTCGCGCACGGCGCAAAATTCTTTGGTGCAAACACCGGTAAACGCCAACGGAACGAACAATAGGACCACGTTCTGTTTGCCTTGCAGATCACTGAGCTTGAAGTCCTTCATCTTGTTAGTCTTCAGGCTGAAGTCCGGGGCTTTCTGTCCGACTTGAACACTCATACGTCCTCCTCTGTTGTGGGTGAATTTTCTTCTTCGGCGACCGGTGCGATGGTCGCCTCTTCCGCGACTATGTCATCATCTTTTTCGGCGAGCAAGGCGAGGCTGACCACACGCTCCTCGGAGTTGGTCGTGACCAGCCGAACCCCCTGCGTGTTGCGCCCAATAATCCGTAATTCGGCCATCCGTAACCGAATGATTCGGCCAGTATCGGTCACGAGCATCACGTGATCGTCATCGGTCACTTGCCGCACGCTAATCACCTCGCCACTCTTGTCGGTGGTGCGCATGGTGATGATGCCCTTGCCGCCGCGTGACTGGCGGCGATACTCCTCGACCTCACTGCGCTTGCCATACCCCTTGGCGGACACGGTCAACAAGCTCGCGCCGGGGGTAATCGTCTCCAGGGAGACGACTGCATCGCCCTCTTCGAGCGTGATGCCTTTGACTCCGTAGGTTCCGCGTCCGGTGGAGCGGACCTCTTCCTCGGCGAAGCGAATAGCTTGGCCGTTCTTGGTTGATAACACCACTTCTTGGGTGCCATCGGTGAGGCGTATGCCAATCACTTCGTCGTCATCTTCGAGCGCGAGCGCGATAATGCCATCGCGGCGGGGATTGGAGTAGGCCATCAGTTCGGTTTTCTTCACCAACCCCTTGCGGGTGGCGAAGACGATATATTTGCCTTCTTGAAATTCGCGTACCGGGAGGAAGGCGGAGATTTTTTCGTTCTCCCGAAACGGCAGCAGATTCACGATGGCTTTGCCCTTGGCCGTGCGTCCACCGAGAGGAATTTCGTGGACCTTGATCCAGTACACTCGTCCAATCGTCGTGAAACAGAGGAAGAACGAATGGGTCGAACAGATAAACATGTGCTCGACGAAATCCTCTTCTCGGTTCGCCGCGCCCATCACACCTTTGCCGCCGCGTCGCTGTGAGCGATAGAGCGTTGGAGAATTGCGCTTGACGTACCCTTCATGGGAGATCGTCACGACCATGTCCACTTCCGCGATCAAGTCTTCATCGGAAATGTTGGTGGTGTCGGTGACGATTTCCGTGCGCCGATCATCGGCGAAACGAGCGCGAATATCTTTCAGCTCGTTGACGATAATGGTGTCGATTTGCACGGCGCTGGCAAGCACGCTCTGGAGCCGCTGAATGAGCGCGACGGTTTCGTTGTGCTCGTCGAGAATTTTTCCCTGCTCAAGTTGAGTGAGCCGCTGCAACCGCATCTCGAGAATCGCCTGCGCTTGCGGTTCGCTGAGAGAGAACACGGTCATCAACCCTTGGCGCACGCTGGCGGGGTTTTGTCCGGTGCGGATGAGCTGAATCATCGCGTCGAGATTTTCGAGGGCGATTTTCAACCCGGCTAAAATATGGAGGCGATCTTGAGCTTTTTTCAGTTCAAACGCGGTGCGGCGGCGCACCACTTCTCGGCGATGAGCGAGAAAGTAGAGCAGCGTGTCCTTGAGTGTAAGGATATGCGGGCGGCCATCGACAATGGCGAGCATGATGACGCCGAATGAGTCCTGCATCGGGGTCATGCGGTGCAATTGATTGATAACAATGGTAGGCACCGCGTCACGCTTGAGTTCGATAACAATGCGCATGCCATCGCGGTCCGATTCGTCGCGCAGGTCGGAGATGCCGTCGATACGCTTTTCGTTGACGAGTTCGGCGATGCGCTCGATCAAGCGGGCTTTGTTCACCTGAAAAGGAATCTCGGTGACGATAATGCTGTTCTTGCTAGTCTTCTCGTTGGTTTCGACCAGAGTCCGGGCACGCATCTGGATAATGCCACGGCCAGTTTCGTAGGCGTCGCGGATACCTGATGTGCCGTAGATAAATCCCGCCGTGGGAAAGTCGGGACCAGGAATGTAACGTATGAGGTCGGCGTTGGTGAGCGCGGGATTGTCTAAGAGCGCGAGGAGTCCAGCCACGACTTCACCGAGGTTGTGAGGCGGGATGTTGGTGGACATGCCGACCGCGATACCAGAAGAGCCGTTAATCAGCAGGTTGGGAATTTTCGCGGGCAGGACGACTGGTTCGCTGAGGGTGCCGTCATAGTTTTCCAGGAAATTGACTGTGTCTTGGTCAATGTCGGCGAGCATCTCGCTGGCGATGCGCGTCATGCGGATTTCGGTGTAACGCATCGCGGCTGGCGGGTCACCGTCGATAGAACCGAAGTTCCCTTGCCCGTCGATCAGCGGATAGCGCAGAGAAAAATCTTGGGCCATGCGCACGATGGTGTCGTAGACGGCGGTATCACCATGTGGGTGATATTTCCCAATGACGTCGCCGACGATACGCGCCGATTTCTTGGAGGCGCGATTCCAGTCGTTACCGAGGTCGGACATGGCGTACAGCACACGGCGATGCACGGGTTTCAGCCCGTCACGGACATCGGGCAGTGCGCGTCCGATGATGACGCTCATGGCGTAGTCCATGTAGGACTGCCGCATTTCCTGTTCGATATTAACGGGGGTGACTAATCCAGTAGGGATATGTTCCATAATGAAAATAAAAAAATAAGCTATCAGCGTTCAGCCAGACACAAAAATTCGGATTATTTTTTCCACTAGTAAGCACGAGGCAGAGATAGTCAGAGTACGTTTCCCCTGTTTTGCTGATAGCTGAACGCTGATAGCTTCTTACGTTTTACGTCCTAAATGTCGAGATTTTTCACGGACAGCGCGTTTTCTTCAATGAATCGCCGACGCGGTTCGACTTCGTCGCCCATCAGCGTCGAAAAAATCGCGTCCGCTTCATACGCATCCTCGATTCTTACCTGGAGAATCGTGCGGGCGTCTGGGTCCATCGTCGTTTCCCAGAGCTGTGAAGGATTCATCTCGCCCAGACCTTTGTAGCGCTGAATCTCCACGCCGTGACGGGTGCGCGAATGAATGTAATCCACCACGGCCTTCTGTGTGGGGAAAACCGCGGGCTCATTCTTTTCCGTAAGCGTGAACGGTGCCGCGCCAATGGTGTGCAGCTCGTGCATGGTTTTCTCGATCTCCAGCACTTCTGGAGAATTGAAAAAGTCATGGTCGAAAACCTGGTGAATACCAGACCCGTTCGTTCTTGCCGTGGCGGTAATACGATAGCTGCCGAGCTTGGCGTCTTCGTCGACAGTGAAAGACACTGGGAGCAAGTCTGGCTGCTCGGTACGGATGGTTTCTTCCGCCATCGTGAGCACCCGGATGAGTGCGTCTCTGTCCTTGAGCAGCTCTGCGGAAAAACTGGGGTGACTGAGAATCGCCGCGGCGAGATGACGGTTTTTCCCTTTGCGTTCGATGAAATCGAGCATCTTTTCGTAATGCTGATACTGTTTGACCCAGACTTTGAGGGGCTGGCCTTCGAGAATGCCCACGGAAATGTTCTCGATCCCAGAGCCGATGAGAAAATCGTCCAACGCGGATTCATCGCGAATATAGCGCTCGGTCTTGCCTTTTTTGACACGGTACAACGGCGGCTGGGCGATGCAGAGATAGCCGTTTTCGATGATACCGGGAAGCTGACGATAGAAAAACGTAAGCAGTAGCGTGCGGATGTGCGACCCGTCCACGTCGGCGTCGGTCATAATAATAATCTTGTGATAGCGCAGCTTCGTGAGGTCGCATTCGTCGCGTCCAACTCCCGCGCCGAGAGCGGTAATCAGCAGCCTGATTTCTTGAGACGAGATCATCTTGTCGAAGCGGGCTTTTTCGACATTGAGAATTTTGCCACGGAGCGGAAGGATGGCTTGGTTGGCGCGATTGCGGCCCTGTTTGGCGGACCCACCGGCGGAATCACCTTCGACGATGAAGATTTCACTCTTAGCGGGGTCGCGTTCCTGACAATCAGCCAATTTGCCGGGCAAGGAGCCGGAATCCAACGCTCCTTTTCGTCGAGCGAGGTCCTTTGCCTTGCGAGCCGCTTCACGCGCGCGCGAGGCGTCAATGGTCTTTTGTCCAATGCGTTTGGCTTCGACGGGATGCTCCTCGAAGTAGGCTCCCAGCTTTTCATTCACGAGGGTTTCGACAAACCCTTTCACTTCGCTATTGCCGAGTTTCGTCTTGGTCTGCCCCTCGAATTGGGGTTCAGGGATTTTGGCGCTGATAATGGCGGTTAGGCCCTCGCGAATATCCTCGCCTTGCAATCCTTCTTGTTCCTTTTTTATGAGACCTTGGGCGACGGCGTAAGAATTGACCGTCCTCGTGAGCGCGGCTTTGAGGCCGATGAGGTGGGTGCCGCCTTCGATGGTGTTGATATTATTGGCGAAGGAATAGACGTTTTCGCTGTACCCTTCGTTCCATTGCAGGGCGACTTCGACCTCAAGACCGTCTTTTTCCCCACGAAGATAAATCACTTTGGGATGAATCGGCGATTTGGCGAGACTGAGGGTTTCAACAAACGAGATGATTCCCCCTTCGTAGTTGAAATCATGACGCTTTTCGGTGTCTCGTTCGTCCTCGATGACGATACGGAGCCCAGGGTTGAGAAAGGCAAGCTCACGCAAGCGTTGGGAAAGAATATCGAAGCTATACTCGCGTTCTCCAAAGATTTCCGTGTCAGGCTTGAAAGTGACTTTTGTGCCGCGTTCGGTGGACGTGCCAACTTCCTTGAGCAGGTCTTCGGGGTCTCCTCGGTGATATTTTTGGTAGTGGACTTTGCCGTCGCGTTTGATTTCGAGTTCGAGGTGTTCGGACAGCGCGTTGACGACCGAGATGCCTACCCCGTGCAGACCGCCGGAGACTTTGTAAGAGGCGCGGTCGAATTTGCCACCAGCGTGAAGTTTGGTCAGGACGACTTGCGCGGCGGAGAGCCCCTCTCCTTCCATGATGTCGGTGGGGATGCCTCGCCCGTTGTCGATGACCGTGACGCTGTTATCGATATGGATGGTGACGTGAACGTTGGTGCAGTGGCCAGCGAGCGCTTCATCGACGGAATTATCAACGACCTCGAAAACGAGATGGTGAAACCCTCTTTCGGCGGTGTCGCCGATGTACATTCCCGGTCGTTTGCGGACAGCTTCGAGTCCCTCAAGCACTTTGATTTGACTCGCTCCGTAGTCCTGTTCGAGCATGTATCCCTCAATCAACAATGATTTAGAAAATTGGATTTAGAAAATTGTTATTTTTCCGTGGAAATTTTCCTCCAAAGAAGTATCACGCCAAGGAGTTTAAGTAAAGGTGATTACTGAAAGAAAGATCATTCCAAAACAGTTTTACAAAACTAAAAAATCCGCATGGGCATCACGACGTAGGAAAAGTGCACATCTTTCTCGGCGCGGATCAAGCACGGGCTCGATTCATCCTTGAGCAGGAACGAAATTTTTTGCTCTTGTTCCAGAACCGACAGCATCTCGATCAGGTACCGGCCATTGAATCCGACGACGAGGTTGTCGCCCGTATAATCAACCGCGATTTCCTCGACGCCTTCGCCAAGGTCGGGGGTGTTGACCGAAATTTCCATTTTGTCTTTTTCAATCTGGATTTTGACGCCGCGCGAACGTTCCGTGGTGAGAATTAAAAGCCGACGCAAGGCGCTCAGCAAGTCTTCACGAGAAAAACTGATGACGTGATTCTCGCTCTTTGGAATGACTTGGTTGTAATCGGGGAAATCGCCTTCGACCAGTCGCATGGAAAGTTCGGTGGAATCCTTGGCGACGTTCAGCGTTGAGCCATGCAGCACGAGTTCGGTTTTTTCGTCGCC
>JANMSE010000588.1:0-1519 GCA_031389045.1 Deltaproteobacteria bacterium
CTCCCGCGGTGGAGTTGCCGATGGCGGGACACCCGACGATTGGGACGGCGTTTGTGCTGGCCCGCGCACAAGCCGTGGAGCGGAGCAATCGACCAACGAAACTGACCCTGGAAGAAGGGGTGGGTCCGATATCCGTGAGCATTACATGGCAAGAGGATTCTCCTGTGTATGTCGACATGTCTCAACCCTTGCCGGTCTTCGGTCCCCATTTTCCCGATGCGGACGTCATGGCGCAGATGTTGTCGGTTGCACCTCGGGCGATCACGGAAACGGGATTGCCGATGGAGGTGGTCTCGTGTGGCGTGCCCTTCCTGTTCGTGCCGGTGCGCAGCTTGCACGAGGGCCGCGGCATTCAGTTTCGCCATGACGTATGGGACCGTGCCTTACGCGGGTTTGCGGCGCCTCACGTGTTTGTCTTCACGCCAGAAACAGAGACCAACGAAGCGCACGCGCATTGCCGGATGTTTGCTCCCGCGTTGGGCATTAGCGAAGATCCCGCGACGGGTGGCGCCAGCGGACCTTTGGGTTGCTATCTGTTGCGCCATGGACTGCTCGGGGTTGACGCCCAAAGGGAAGCACACTGTCTCAGCGAGCAAGGATTCGAGATGGGACGTCGGAGTTTTATCCGCATACAGATTACGCGGACCGGAGGCGCGATTACGCGAGTGCAGGTTGGTGGGCAGTGTTATGCAATGGGGGAAGGGCAACTCGTTCTTGATGTCTGAGAAACAATGAGTTGGGCAATCCCTCCCACGCAGGTTCTCGCTCCAAAAGTGCGTGACTGGGTCGGCCGCAAATGCTCCATACGCGCATACGTATGCGCGTGGGAATGAGGCCAGATTCTTCGTGGCTTCTGTTGCTCAGCCTCCCCCTCTTGCTCAAGCGGGTACGGGAACCAGCGTCAAGTCGGATCACGGCGACGGATCGTTCGCGGTTCCACCTTCGACGCAAATTCACCGTGAGGGAATAGTCCAGACGGCTCAGGGCAGTATCTCTCCCGTCCCCAATGCCTGCATGAGCATCTTCAAGGGTAGGACATCAATCGGCCCATCCTTCAGACGGGTCGGCCCCAGGTACACCGCGAAACATTTCTGAAGATGGGTCGCGGTATGCAACTCTTTGAGGGCCACCCCGAATTCCCGCTTCCAAACGGGGGACAACTTCACTTCGATCCCGATGGCCGTTTTCGCCCGTGACCAGATAAAGTCGATTTCCGTTCCTGCAGGGGTGCGCCAATAGGACAATAATCCACCGCAGTTGCGCATCGTCATCGCCGCGCGCAGTTCATGCAGCACCAGCGTTTCCAGTAAAAATCCTTGGTCCTGTTTATCGAGCGGATCACGTAACCGCCCGGCCAGTGCATTCACCACCCCCGGATCAAAGAAGTAGAACTTCGCATGTTGGACCTCTTTGACTTTGGCGTGCGGGCGCCACGCCGGCAGCCACACCCCAATGAGTGTATCAATCAATGTGTCAAAGTAGCGTTGCACGGTAGGCCGCGCGACCGCCGTATCCCGAG
>JANMSE010000603.1:0-1890 GCA_031389045.1 Deltaproteobacteria bacterium
GGATCGGCGTAGAATCCGCGGCCAAAAGGGGCAACAACATGGAGACACGGACGCGGTGGACCATCCTCTGGTTCTTGGTGCTCATCAGCGTGGTGCGCAGCATGGACGCGGTCAATTTCTCGGTGGCCGCCCAGCAGATCATGCCGGAGTACGGGTTCAGCAATGTGCAGATGGGAATGCTGTACACCGTCTTCACTGCTGGTTATGCGCTCTTTCACATTCCTGGAGGATGGTTAGGGGATACGGTGGGACCGCGGCGCATTTTGACGCTCGCGATTCTGTGGTGGTCGGTGTTTACCGCGCTGACGGCGTTTGCCGGGGACGGGTGGCTCGCGAGCCTCTGGGGGCCGCTGTCGTCCTTTATGATTGTTCGGTTTTTGGTTGGCCTGGGAGAGGGCGCGGCGTATCCGAACTCGAATCGCGCGGTGGCCAGTTGGATGGCTCCCGGCGAACGGGCACGAGCGGCGGGACTGGTGTTGGCGGGTGTAGGCGTTGGGTATGGACTCGCGCCGCCGGTCGTCTCCTGGATCATGGTGCACTATGGGTGGCGTGCTGCTTTTTATGTCTTTGGCTTCGTGGGGATCGTGCTTGCGGTTGGGTGGTACCGTTTCGCGACGGACCAGCCCGAGGAGCATCCCGGCGTGTCAGTTGCGGAACTGGCGCATATCCGTAGCGATGGTGCTCGCGTGGAGAGAACGCCAACTCCGTGGCGGGCGATTTTGACCCATCCCAATGTCTGGCTGCTCATGTTCGCCAATTTTGGCTTTGGCTATGGCATCTATATTTTCCAGTCGTGGTTTTATCTCTATCTGGTCAACGTGCGCGGCTTTTCCATCATGCAGGGCGGGCTGCTGACGACGTCACCGTTTATCGCGGTATCCCTGCTTGGTCCCCTTGGCGGGGTGTGTTCGGATGCGCTGGTGAAACGCTATGGCCTGACGCTGGGGCGCCGTGCGATCGCTATTAGCGGATTTCTCCTGGCCGCTTTCTGTATGTATACCGGAGCGCAGGCCGAGAATTCATATACCGCGGTGGCGTTGTTATCGCTGGGCGACGGCTTCTTATATTTTGGTGCGGCGGCCATTGTCGGGACTAACATCGACATCGCAGGGGCGCATTCGGGAACCGTCTATGGGCTGACCGCGACGCTCTTGCAGATTGGTGGAGCAATCGCACCGACCCTCACACCCATCATTGCCGAGCGGTTTGGCTGGGAGGCCGCTCTTCAGTTCGCTGCACTGCTGGCGTTGTTCTCGGCGTTCTTGTGGTTGTTTATTGATGCCGCGAATAAGATTGTGCCGATTGAAGAGCAGCGACTCCGGGGTGGATGAAGGGGACAAGGCAAAAGGCAAAAGGCAAAAGGCAAAAATGAAAAAAGGGAGTGAGCGATGAAACTTGAAGAGATGGTGCAGGAATTGTGGGACCGCGAGAAGATCAAGGAACTGACGTATCAATACGGGTTGGCGATTGAAGCGCAGGATGAGGATCGTATGGCGAACCTGTTTACCGAAGACGGATCGGTGGACTTCAGTTCGCTGGGGCGTGGAATCACCAAAGGACATGCGGCGCTCAAGGAGTTTTACCGTGGGACGTGGCCGCTGAGGGTGAAGCCGTTCTTCACGAATCACGTCATTCAGATTACCGGTAATCGGGCGACTGGGATCTGCTCATTGGAAAATCGGGCTACACGTGGAGATGAGAGTTTGATTGGCGCTGGCCGATTGCATGACGCATACGAGAAAGTCAACGACGAATGGAAGTTCAAGTCGCGGCGTGTCGAAATGTTTTACCTGGTCCCGCTCTCCGAAGGCTGGGCGAAGGCGTCGGGACCGGGGAAGTTGTGAAAACAGTAGTCAGTAGTCAGTAGTCAGTAGTCAGTAGAAAAATGGG
>JANMSE010000618.1:0-1867 GCA_031389045.1 Deltaproteobacteria bacterium
ATTTCAAAGCTGACGTTGTCAAGGCTATGGAAAAGACTGCTCGGTCCCGGAGCAAACCGAAGGAGATACTTCAGGTGCCCGTGAGAGAATTAAAGGTAGCATAGAGAGATGGGATCAATTCGCCTTGTCTACGACGCAGAAGGGGACATTCTCGATGTGGATTTCCGCCTGACTGGCGAGAAGCCACGGCAAGGAATCGAACTGCATGATAATGTTACTGTCTGGAATGACGCTCAAGGAACCAGCATCTTGCACCTGACATTGCTCTCGTACTCTGCGCTCCTCGAACAACCTTCCCTCTCGCTCACCGGATTAAAGAAGCTGCCACCACGGCAACGGACGAACCTCCTGAAGCTTTTGCAGAGTGAGCCCATAAAACGGTTTCTCGTGTGTCTGGATGAGAAGAAAGTACGCTTCCGAGTGACAGAACCAGGAGTGAGAGAAGCGGCGGCGGCGTGAGAAGGGAAGAGCGAGTCAAGAAACAACGTAGGGGCGCGGCGTGCCGCGTCCAGTAAGGAGGTCAAGGGTGATCGTTGGGATTTTCGGTCTGGAAGCTCTCAATGCGTGCCACTGCGATCAAGCGATCATCGGCGGACACAAAAGTCAGGGGTGAAACATCTGGTGGAAAAGTGCTTTGCAAAGTGAGCGCCGCGGCAAGTTGGATTGCGTCGAGCGTACGGAGAGGATGACGAGCGAGCAGAGTCCCGGCAGTATTCGATAACGCCTCGGAATAGGGCACCAAGACATACTCTTTGTGAGAATGGTCAGTGTAAGCTTGCAGTGCCACGGTCAACTCTTCGGACGACAATTCATTCATGCGGTGTCGACGGTAAAGGGCGGAAGTGATCTCAAGAGGAGTGAGGAAACTTTGATAAAAGAAATTGTCAGCAGTCGTTATCAAGTCGCGTACATACTGAGAGCCGGTTTCGTTGATGTATCGCTTCACGAGTGCGCTGGTGTCAGTGAAAAAAATCACACCCGATCCTCGCGGTCATCGATAATTTGCTGGCTCAGGCCCTTCAACTTCTTACCGATTTCCAGCACTCGCTCCATGTCAACCGGCTCCGTGACTGGACCTACGATTGCGTCGAGACCTGGGCAGCCTCGGGTGACGATCCCTTGGTCCACGAGATACTGGGTCAGCTCAGTGGCTGTCCACTTCTGCGTGCGTCGAGCAGTTCGAGGAGGTGTCGCATTCGTTGGATGTGCCGCGGTTTCCTCTGGCTGGCTCAAGTATCGTCTGGCTGCATCGCGTAACAGCTCGCTCCGTGAACGATGCTCATGTTTGGCCAAGCGGTCAAGCTTGATGAGTAACTCCTCTGGCATTGAGACTATGACACGAGCCATGAAACGTTCTCCTTGGAAGGTGAGCCTGGAAATGCACCTATCGAGTGCGAGAAACTTAGTGCCACGTCTAGGGCGAGTCAAGGAACAATGTAGGGGCGCAGCATGCTGCGCCCGCGTTGAATTAAGAGTCATTGTTGGAATCTTCAGGAGACGAGTCGAAAATCGCTTTCATCTCTTGGAAAACCTGATCAAAGAGAGGTTCATCGCAGGGAGTATGAGTCTGAGGATCTTCGACCGAGTGGCGATGCCAACCACCCAAATTGTCGTAACCAAAGATGCGTTGATTTTCGTGGATGAGGGCAAAGTCGGTACGGTCGTTTTTCGGGTTATAGAAGATGTCGATGAAAGTCTTGGCGCTCAGTTCGACCCGGATTGTGAGGCGATACCTCCCTTTTGCGGTGACGGAAAGGACAATATGAGGAAAAATATTCGTAGCTGCTTGTTGAACCCGATTCTCAAACTGAGCGAGTTTCTGGTTCGTATCCACGATTTATGGTCCTGGTTCGGGTTGGTGAAATTC
>JANMSE010000655.1:0-3507 GCA_031389045.1 Deltaproteobacteria bacterium
CGGATACCTGGTTGCTGGCATCATCATTGGTCCACATACACCACCATTTGCGCTCATCGCGGATCTCCACAGTATTCATACCTTGGCTGAGTTGGGCATTCTCCTGCTGTTATTTTCTATTGGCCTGGAGTTTGATCTCAAAAAGCTCCGCCGAGTCGGAACCGTGGCGGTACTGACCGCGGTGTTGGAGATCCTCTTTATGCTGTGGCTGGGATATAGCATCGGCCAGCTCTTAGGCTGGCGGCAAATGGATAGCCTGTTTCTCGGTGCACTGCTCTCCATCAGTTCGACAACCATCATTGTGCAAATTTTGAGAGAAACGGGCCGACTGCGAGAGTTATTCGCGCAGATCATCCTCGGTATTCTCATTATCGAAGACATCGCCGCTATTATTATCCTGGTCATCCTCTCCAGCCTCGCCAACGCCGGAACCGTTGCCATCGCCGACGTCGGCTGGGCATTTCTGCGGATCTCTATGTTCATGGCAACAGCTCTCTTGATTGGACTCCTTTCCGTCCCACGGTTGTTGGCTTTCGTCGCTGGGTTCAACCATGGGGAGATGTTAACGATCACGGTTCTTGGTTTAGCGTTTGGTCTCGCCGTGTTAGGTGCGCAGCTCGGCTTCTCTGTGGCACTCGGAGCCTTCCTCATGGGCGCCATCATGGCCGAGGCGAAGGAAGCCCATCATATCGTCGAACGGATCGCGCCAATCCGCGAAATGTTCACAGCAGTGTTCTTCGTCGCTACCGGTATGCTGCTGGACCCTGCCCTGGTAGGCCAACTCTGGCAAGAGGTTCTCTTGATCGCGACTCTGACTATCGTAGGGAAGATTGTGAGTTGTAGCTTTGGAACTTTTCTGACCGGCTATCCAGGCCAGGTCGCGCTCCCAGTAGGAATGGGACTGGCGCAAATCGGTGAATTCTCTTTTATCATCGCCAACCTGGGCCGGAGTAGTGGGATAACCAGTGGAGTGCTGTATCCAATCGCTGTCACGGTTTCTTTGTTCACCACGCTCCTCACTCCCTATCTCTTAGGATCAGCACATGCAGTGACTTCACTGTTGGCGCGTCTCAGTCCACGTCCCTTGAGCACCTTTGCGACGTTCTACACAGCCTGGGTGACTCGTCTCACCACTGACCTTCCACGTTCCGAACGGATCGCTCAGGGACTCTTCCTTCGTCTCATTCTGTACACGGCCGTCACGGTGTCAGTATTTGTCGCCACGTGGGGCGGCATCCAGCCGCTCATGCACTTGCTTCCAGCAATCATTCCCAAACAAAATGCAATCCTGCCGTGGGCTGGAGCCGCACTCGTCACGCTCCCTTTTCTCTTTCTCATCAGCAGTACTTTGGAACGGCTCATGCAACATGCTTCGGCGGTTTTGCTGCGCCGCACGGATGGGCCGGCGGGACAAAGCCAGCTTGTCCGTGCGACACTCCGCTTCCTCTTCGGCTGGATTGCTGCGGCGTTTGTCCTCGCGGTCGGTTCTCCAATCTTGCCCCCCTTGGTGCCACTTGGCGTAGTCGGGCTTGGATTGCTCGTGACGACCTATTTTTTCTGGGAGTCGCTCTCTCGCTTTCACGTCCGAGTTGAGAACGTTCTGAGTTCTTTGACTCACGACAGTGCGACTGACTCGGAGACCGGAGATCAACAAGAACGATCACAGCGTCTCGCAGTCACCCAGCTCCTCAGTGACCGCTATGGCCTTTCCGTACAGACAGAAGATTTCGTCGTTCCGTTTCATCCGACCGCGCTAAACCAAGCGATTCGCACCCTGAGCCTTCGCTCACTCACGGGCGCCAGCATCATCGCTATTTACCGCGATCCCGAGCAGATCATCGTGCCACAGAGTGAGACGGTTCTCTTGCCGGGTGATGTCTTAGCGCTGATCGGGGATAAAGATCAATTGGAAGCTGCCATTCGGCTCCTCACGACGCTCGCGGCCCAGAAGTCACCGACAACGACGACGCAGCCCCAGCTTGTCACCGCAACCGTCTCGCCGCATTCCCCATTTGTTGGCCGCACCTTGGCGGAACTGCGCATCCACGAAGAACTTGGCGTGTTGGTTGTGAGCATCCAGCGGGGGACGGAGCAGATGACAAATCCAGGACCAGATTTTCAAGTCGAGGCCGGAGATATCTTGTATTTCTGGGGGCCCCCGGAGCAAGTCGTAGCGGCCCGCCAACAGGCTGCGTCACGATAGGCACCAGGGGAATCTCACCCGCGGGTCATTATGTGCGCTCTGAATGTAGGATGCCTTTGTCCCGCAGCGCTGCAACCTGCGCTGGAGTGTAATTGAGCTGCGTACTCAGCACTTCCTCATTGTGCTCGCCCAGGAGCGGCGCTTGAATATCGGGCAAATCGGGGAATTCTGAATACTTGAAGGGAAAGCCGGGAATCGTCACCTCGCCAAGAATCGGGTCGGGCACCGTGCGCACCATCTGCCGTTCCTTAAAGTACGGGTGGGCAAGCGTGTCAACAATCGACATGACCGGCGCAGAGGGAACTCGTTGTTCTTCCAGGGCTTGCAAAGCGGCCTCATCAGTCGGGAACGACTGTAACCACGCCTCAATAATGGCAATCAGTTCTTTCTGATGCTTCGCGCGGTCAGCTCCAGTGGCAAAACGCGGCTCATGCTCCAGCTCTGGTTTCCCCAACGCTTTACACACTCCTGCCCATTGGCGGTCCAGCGCGAGGATCACAATCCATCCTTGCGGCCCCTTGAACGTACCCACCGGGCATACTAACGGATGGTGAGACCCGGAGCGTTTGGGGACGTACTGTCCGTCGGTCATGGTATGCACCTGAATGTTGACCTCGTGCATGTGATAGAGCGCGTCGATCATCGACATATCAACATGCTGCCCCACGCCGGTCTTCTCGCGATAATAGAGGGCATAACCGAGGGCTGCGAACGCGTGCACGCCACTGCTGACATCGGCGATCCCCAGGCCGACAAACTGTGGCGGGCCATCGGCTTCGCCCGTCATGTGCATGATGCCCGAAAACGCTTGGGCAATCAGATCGTATCCCACTTTATGTGAGAGGGGGCTTTTACGACCAAACGCCGAAATCGACACCATGATGATTTTCGGATTGATTTTCTTGAGCGCGGCGTAATCGAGCCCGCGTTTCTCCATGACCCCCGGCCCAAAGTTCTCGACGACCACATCAACAGTCCGCACCAAGGAGTGCAACAGCTCCACGCCTTCGGGTGTATTGAAATCGACACAGACGCTCTTTTTACCGCGATTTTGCTGGACGAAATAGGCGCTACGCCCTTCCTTCACGAACGGGAGCAGCCGCGCCGGGTCTCCCATCGGAGCTTGTTCGACTTTGACAATCCGCGCCCCCATCTCCGCCATGAGGCGCGTTACCGTGGGACCAGCCAGATATTGCGTGAAATCTAGGACTTTACAGTCGGCTAACATTCGAGGATGAGCCGTTCCATGCTCCATATATACGTACCTCCGCGCGCAAACTGATGACCCCCGTGGTGTAGCATCG
>JANMSE010000703.1:0-10960 GCA_031389045.1 Deltaproteobacteria bacterium
TGCGCCAGCTTCTTGTCCGCCAATACCTTCGTGATCGCCGCCGTCAACGTCGTCTTCCCATGATCAATATGCCCAATCGTCCCCACATTCACATGCGGCTTCGTCCGCTCAAACCGCGCCTTCGCCATCTCGCTCTCCTTATGGTTGTGAAAAAGTTATAGGAACGTTGTAGAAAACCGGAATTTCGTTGTTAGTGCCTTGTTCCTGGAAGCCCAGGAGCGGGATCGAACCGCCGACCTCGTCCTTACCAAGGACGTGCTCTGCCAACTGAGCTACCTGGGCATATTCTCCCTATTGCCAGCGCTTTTCTCGATCGTAAGACAAGACGTTGCATGCAAAAAGGAAAGCGGGAAACGGGATTCGAACCCGCGACCCCAAGCTTGGAAGGCTTGCGCTCTAGCCAGCTGAGCTATTCCCGCGTCTGTGTTTCTCAACATTCTTCAGTTTCAGGTTTATGGAGAGAGGAGGATTCGAACCTCCGAAGGCGTACGCCGGCAGATTTACAGTCTGCTCCCTTTGGCCACTCGGGTATCTCTCCAAATATCTCTTCGCACCGCCACGATAGAGGCAAGCTGGCGATAGGATTTGAACCTACAACCTACTGATTACAAATCAGTTGCTCCGCCGTTGAGCTACGCCAGCAGGTGCAGTGTGTTTGTAGGACGGACTTCCAGCTCCCTCGTTAATGAGATCACGACCGGTGGGCCAATTCTAACTTCTGTCGATGCGAGCCCCGAACCGTATCGTCTCATCCGTGAGAAGTCAAGAGCGCACCGGCTCACGCGGAGGCTCTTTTTCTTTTCGATCAAAAAAAACTTCGTTCTGATTTAGACCACGGCGGACGAGTTCGTACAAAGCAATGGCTCCAGCGACAGAAACATTCAAGGATGCGATCTTTCCTCGCATGGGAATCGCGACGAGGCAGTCACACAGTTGTCGCGTCAACTGCCGTATACCTTTCTCTTCCCCGCCAACAACTAGCGCGATTTTTCGGGAGACCGGCAGATCGTATAGGGACATGGTGGCATCCGGCACTAGGCCAACCGTCCAATAGCCGTGCTCGCGTAACGTCGAGAGCGCACGAGCGAGATTTTCAACCCGACAAATCGGGACGTATGCTGTCGCTCCAGTGGCGACTTTTTCCACCAGAGGGGAGAGCGGGGCCGAGCGCGCGGAGGTAAGGATCACTCCGCCGACCCTCGCCCCTTCCGCGGTTCGCAGGAGTGCCCCCAAATTGCGAGGGTCACTAAGGTTATCAAGCACCAGCACGAGCTCCGGTTCGCGTTCAAGAATACTCTGGAGGGAAACATAGGGAAACGCGCAAAAACGAGCGGCAACGCCCTGATGCACGCCACCTTGCGTGAGCGCCTCAAAAAAAGCCTGGGATTCATACCGTACCGGCACGTTCGCTTCAAGCGCCAGCTGTTCTATGGCCGTTCCTTGCAACGACGGAAGGAGATACACCTCAGTGCACGAGCGTGGGTGAGCACGCAAATGTTCGTGGACAGGATGCCAACCGTAAAGCGTTCGTGATTTACAACCTTGGTCTTTTTTCTTAGGATGCGGCCTCATGGGCAAAATTCTCTGTCGCTATGTCTACCGTGAAATCGCGACTCCATTCTTTTTTGCTTTGCTCATTTTCACAAGTATCCTGCTCACAGTGAGAATTCTCAAACTCGTCGAACTCGTGGTGAATCGTGGAGTTCCGGCTCAACAGGTCCTCAAGATTTTCCTCTATATCACGCCGACATTTCTCGAACTCACGGTCCCCATGTCTTTTCTACTGGCTATTCTGTGGGGTATCGGGCGTTTTTCCGTGGATCGAGAACTCATCGCGCTGAGGAGTTGTGGTCTCAGTTTCCGCCAACTCGCGCGGCCAGTCGGGTACCTGACGACAGTCGTGCTACTCGGGACCTTCCTGTTAACGCTGTACGTTCGACCGTGGAGTAATGCAGCCTTACGACAATTGTTTTACGAGGTCACGAAAACACGGGCAACCGCGGGACTCAAGGAAAAAACGTTCAATGATGAATTTGACGGATTTGTCGTGTACGCTGAAGAGATCGAGCCACCAGGAACATTCCTTCAGCATGTAATGATCGCGGATAGCCGCAACCCACGGCAAAAAAACACTATTTTTGCTCAAAGCGGCTTGGTTATGATTGATGAAGGCAAGCAACTCCTGACCCTCAGATTGCAAAACGGCACGATCCACAGCGCTGGTAGTGCGAATGCAAACTATCAAACCACGCATTTTCAGGTTTACGACCTCACTTTGAGCCTCGCCACCGCTCTCGCCGAAGTAAACAAATCCACGCGGCCCCCACAAGAGCTGTCGTTCACCGAGCTGCGAGCGACGATCGCGCAACAACAGCGGGAGTTGGCCACCTCGACCATTGAGTTAGCGGAATTCCACCGCCGACTGGCACTCCCTTTTTCCTGCGTCGTGTTCGCGTTAATCGCCCTTCCTCTCAGTACCCGCTCCACATGGGAACGGCGGTCGCACGGTTTCGTTGTCAGCTTGGTGGTCATCGTCGCCTATTACATGATTCTCACTATCGGTGACACTCTTGGCAAGAAAGGGACCCTCATACCGGTGGTGGCGTTGTGGCTCCCCAATGGTATTCTGGGCTTAGTGGGAGTGAGTTTATTTTATTGGACTGCCCGGGAAAAACCGACGCGGCCCTTCTGGTGGTGGAGCCGGCTTGTGGCCAGACCGCTTTCCTTACCCTCCCCCACGAAGACATAATTTTCCCACCCCTTTCTCCATCAACATGATGTCGCTTCCACGTCTTCTGCCATTGCCAACGGTTTCGACGTATCTCGGAAAGGAGTTCCTGCGCGCCTTCTTTTTCTGCTTGTTGTTCCTGTGGGGGCTAGCACTCTTGATCGACTTCTTTGATCGGCTGGACGATTTCTTTCGCCAGGATGCCCCGATCCTCGCCGTCGCACGCTATTTCTTCTTCAAAGCGCCACTCTTTGTCTCCCAATTCGCTCCCGCGGCGGCACTCACGGGCTCGCTCTTGAGTTTAAGTCTTCTTTCACGAAACCGTGAGTTGCTCGCCCTCAAAGCGTGTGGTATCGGGGTCTGGCAAATTGCCCTGCCACTGATCCTGTCGGCGGCATTGTTGAGTTTCGCAACCTGGGCTTGGAGCGAATTCGTCGTTCCCTCCGCTTTTCGCAAAGCCCGCTTTATCAATGCGGTGGAAATTAAGAAAAAGCCGTTTAAGACCGTGTTCGACGAGCACGGCTTTTGGTACCACGGAGAGAAAATTTTCTACCGTATTGAGCACTTTGATCCGAACACGAATAGGCTCTCCGGACTCTTGGCCTATACGCTTGACGATCAATTCCGCGTCCACTCCCTCATTGAGGCAACGCAAGCAACCTGGCGAGGAGGCCAATGGCAATGTGAAGGATTCCAGGAAAAGTTCCTCAGCGCGAGAGTTGAACCATCGACGTACTCTTGTACCACCGTGCTCAAGGAGAGCCCGGAAGATTTCTCGCTCGTGGCCATGGAAGCAGAGGAGTTTTCCTCTCAGCAGTTACGGGTATTTATTGCCGATCTGCAACGAAAAGGGCTGGATGTCACCACGTACCAAGTGGATTTGCAACTCAAGGGTGCGATTCCACTGGCGATCCTCGCAATGACGTTGTTGGGGATTTCGCTCGCGGTCCCTGGGGCACGCCAACTGACGCTGACAACTTCTCTGGGACTCGCGTTAGTCGTGGGCTTTGGCTACTGGTTCCTATTGGGACTAACCGTCTCGTTAGGCAACAGTGGGGCGCTGTCGCCATCTCTCTCGGCATGGACGGCCAATAGTGCCACTTGCCTGGTCGGGGTCTTCTTCCTACTCGGGATCGAGTAGGAAGAGCCCGGCGTTAGCGCTTCGAGTATTGCGGGCGTTTACGGGCTTTGTGCCTGCCGTATTTTTTCCGTTCAACTTTTCGGGAATCACGCGTGATGAAGCCCGATTTTTTTAGGACGGGGCGATGGTCAGGGTTAACCAATAGCAAGGCGCGGGTAATGCCGTGCCGAATCGCTGAGGCTTGAGCGGAATGGCCACCGCCCTGGACGTTCGCGATGATGTCAAACTGACCTTCGGTCTGAGTGACCACGAAGGGTTGTTGCACGATCATCCGTGCCGTTTCACGACCAAAGTACGATGAAATGGGTTGGCGATTGACTAAGTACGTCCCATCGCCGGAAAAGAGGCGTACCCGCGCGACGGCGGTCTTCCGTTTTCCTGTTCCCCAATATTCTGTTTTCCGTTCAGCCATACCCCTCATTCTCCAACAGTCAAGGCCAGCGGTTGCTGCGCGGCATGCGGATGCTCGGCGCCTGCATAAATTTTCAATTTGGTCGCCATCTGATGTCCCAGACGGGTTTTCGGTAGCATTCCCTCAACGGCGATACGCAGGACTTCTTCTGGTCGCTTCTCCAGCATCTGACCAGCCGTCGTGGTGCGGATTCCCCCAGGATATTCAGTGTGCCGATAGTAAATTTTGTCGCGGAGTTTTTTGCCGGTGAAGCGCATCTGACTAGCATTCACAACCACGACAAAATCTCCACAATCGAGATTCGGGGAAAATACCGGATTATTTTTCCCACGTAACGAGGCCGCTATCGTGGACGCTAACCGTCCAACGACCTGGCCATTGGCGTCCACGACTCGCCATCGACGCGCGGCCAGGAGGTCTTTTTCTGAAAGGGTTTTGGTTTCTTTCTTCATTCCGGGATTCTCTCTTCATCCGAGGAGTAGGGTGGCGGGGCCGACGAGACTCGAACTCGCGACCTCCGGCGTGACAGGCCGGCGTTCTAACCAACTGAACTACGACCCCACCATGGGCGGTATCCGGTTCGAACGGATGGCCCCCGGCTTGTAAGGCCGATGCTCTTCCACTGAGCTAACCGCCCCTATAACAGGATTGGCTCGGCAACCAACGAGGGGCATCCTCATATTCGTGAGGCGAGAGGAGTAACATTCACTCCTCACCCCGTCAATCCCCTACCTTAGTGGGTCACGATCTCCGACGGCGTCGGAGGAGGGATCGACGGCTCGGCTGGATACAGGGTGGCTTTCGCTAAATCAGTCTCTGGTTTCATCAGGAATCGCTCCGGATGGTCCAACACCAGCGCTTTCCGTAACACCTGATCCATATGCCCAACTGTCTCTATTTTTACGACTTTCAGGATCGTGGCTGGAATATCCTGGATATCTTTCGCGTTCTCTTCTGGAATAAGGACGTGCGTAATGCCAGCACGATGGGCGGCCAGGACCTTTTCTTTCAGACCGCCGATTGGGAGTACGCGCCCGCGTAGGGTCACTTCTCCAGTCATCGCGATATCGTGTCGCACCAGCGTTTTTGTCAGCGCGGAAACCAATGAAGTGGCAATCGTCACACCTGCCGATGGGCCATCTTTAGGAATCGCTCCTTCAGGGATGTGCAGATGGACATCAAGCTTCTGGTAGAAGTCCCTTTCAAGCCCTAACTCTTCCGCCCGTGACCGCACATAACTCATGGCTGCTTGTGCTGACTCTTGCATCACGTCGCCAATCTTCCCAGTCACCATGAGTCGGCCTTTCCCTGGCAGTACTGTCACTTCCGTGGCTAGAATTTCCCCACCCATATCCGTCCACGCAAGGCCAGTAACAACGCCAATTTTGTCCTCTTGGTCCGCTTTCCCGACGCGAAAACGTTCGGGGCCAAGATATTTCGCTAAATTCTTCGTCGTTAGACGGATGTGCGCACTGCGATCTTTTTTCACTACCTCGACCGCGACTTTTCGACACAGCGTGCCGATTTCTCTTTCGAGGCTGCGCACTCCAGACTCGCGGGTATAGGAGCGGATAACCGCCATGAGCACGCTATCGGGGCAATCGAGATTACTTTCCGTTAATCCGTTCGCCTCACGTTGTTTTTTCAACAAATACTTTTTGGCGATATGCAGCTTTTCCCATTCCGTATAACCTGGAATACGAATGATCTCCATGCGATCTTGTAAGGGGCGTGGAATACGATCGAGCGTATTCGCGGTACAAATGAACATGACCTTCGAGAGGTCGTAGTCGACATCCAGGTAATGATCGTTGAATGTCGTGTTTTGCTCAGGATCAAGCACTTCCATCAAGGCCGACGACGGATCACCGCGAAAATCGGTGGACATCTTGTCGATTTCATCAAGCAGGAACACGGGATTACCGGACCCGGCTTTTTTCATGCCATGCACGAGTTTCCCAGGCATGGCGCCAATGTACGTCCGTCGATGCCCACGGATTTCGGCCTCGTCCCGCACGCCGCCTAAGGAGACACGGATAAATTTGCGACCAGTCGCGCGCGCGATCGATTTTCCTAGTGAGGTTTTCCCCACTCCCGGGGGGCCAACAAAACAGAGGATAGGACCACGAAGCTGACCAACCAGGCTTTGGACCGCGAGGTACTCAAGAATACGTTCCTTCACCTTTTCAAGGCCGTAATGATCCTCTTCGAGCACCAACTCCGCATCTTGAATATCGAGTTTGTCTTCCGTAAATTCATACCATGGCAGAGACAAAAGCCAGTCGATGTAATTGCGAACCACTGTCGCTTCCGCTGACATCGGCGACATCATCTTCAGCTTTTTTAACTCTTTCTCGACTTTGTCCTTCGCCTCTATTGACATCTTCTTTTGGCGAATCTTTTCTTCGAGTTCTTGAATCTCATTCTTGAACTCATCCTTCTCCCCAAGCTCTTTCTGGATCGCCCGCATCTGCTCATTCAGATAATACTCTTTTTGGGTCTTCTCCATTTGCTTCTTGACCCGACTGCGGATGCGCCGTTCAACTTCCAGGATTTCTATTTCTGACCGCATGAATCCCAGGACCTTCTCTAGTCTTCCAGAGGGATCCAGCGTTTCGAGTAAGGTCTGCTTGTCCTCAATCTTGATCCCCAGATGCGCGATAATGGTATCGGCGAGACGAGAAGGATCGTCGATCGACGAGACCGACATGATCATTTCCGGAGGAACCTTTTTATTGAGACGGACGTAGTTCTCGAAGGTCGAATTGACAGTACGGATCAACACGTCGATTTCGCTGCTGCGACTCTGGGGCTCGGCGATTTCTTCGACCTCCGCCCAGAAAATGTCCGTTTGATCGAGATGGCGGGAGACTCGTCCCCGTTTCTTCCCTTCAACCAGGACTTTGACCGTTCCATCAGGAAGACGGAGTAACTGGACGACATTCCCAATCGTCCCGACTGGATACATGTCATCGGCAACCGGATCATTGACCTTGGCATCCCGTTGCGTGGACAAGAAAATGAGCCGCTTATTGGCTACTGCCTCCTCAAGAGCTTTGATGGACTTTTGTCGTCCAACAAAGAGAGGGACCACCATGTGCGGAAACACAATAATATCTCGTAACGGCAAGAGTGGCAGGCGCACGCTTCCTCCTCTTTCATGGCTGTCTCTTTTGGCAGTACGAAACAGCACGGCTGTTGCCCTTATACATACTCGGCGCGATTGGAAAAGTGCCCTTATGCACTCTCCGCCGCCGCTTTCTGTTGATAGAGCACGATTGGTTGTGCCTTGCGTGACACAACTTCCTCGGAAATATGCACTTCCTTGATGTTCGGTTGCGAGGGAATGTCGTACATCACGTCCAGCATGATGTTTTCCATGATCGCCCGGAGTCCCCGCGCTCCGGACTTCCGCTTCAGCGCCTCACGCGCGATCGCGGAGAGCGCCCCTTCAGCGAACCGCAAATGGACACTCTCCATGTCGAAGAGTTTCTGGTACTGGCGGACAAGCGCGTTTTTTGGTTCGCGCAGAATCCGCACCAACGCCTGCTCGTCCAATTCTTCCAAGGTGGCAAGCACTGGCAAGCGGCCCACGAATTCCGGGATCATCCCGAACCGCAGCAGGTCCTCGGGCTGGATTTCCGCCAACAACTCACCCGTGGTTTTCTCGGAGGCGCCTCTGACATCCGCCCCAAATCCTAAACTCTTGCCCCCAATGCGCCGACGAATGATGTCTTCAAGACCAACAAACGCGCCACCACAAATAAAGAGGATATTCGAAGTATCCACTTGCACGAACTCTTGTTGCGGGTGTTTTCTCCCGCCTTTGGGCGGGACACTCGCCACGGTCCCTTCAATAATCTTGAGCAGCGCTTGTTGCACGCCTTCACCGGAGACATCCCGCGTGATTGAAGGGTTGTCCCCTTTGCGAGCGATTTTGTCGATCTCGTCGATGTAGACGATCCCTTTCTGGCATTTCTCCACGTCGTAATCGGCGTTTTGCAACAAGCTGAGGATAATGTTTTCCACATCCTCGCCCACGTAGCCCGCTTCGGTCAGACTCGTCGCATCACCAATTGTGAAAGGGACTTGAAGGAAACGGGCGAGGGTTTGCGCCAAGAGCGTCTTGCCTGACCCTGTTGGGCCGATGAGCAGAATGTTCGACTTTTGCAGTTCAACATCATTCGTGGCCATCGGGGAATCGACGCGCTTGTAGTGATTATGCACGGCGACGGCAAGCACTTTTTTGGCGCGCTCTTGTCCAATCACGTATTGGTCAAGCACCCGCTTGATTTCCGCAGGCTTTGGCACGGCGGAAACAGAGGAGAAGGAATCTTCCTGGTCTCCCTCTTCGGCGATGATGTCATTGCACAAGTCGATACATTCGTCGCAAATGTAGACAGTCGGGCCAGCGATAAGCTTCCGCACCTCGTCTTGGCTTTTGCCACAGAAAGAACAGACTAAGTTTCCTGGACGATCATCCCCATGTCGGGCCATAGCCGCTCCTCATGATTTTTTTGGTGCGCGGTTGACGATGACCTCGTCAATAATGCCGTATCCCTGGGCCTGTTTACTGGTCAGGAAAAAATCGCGCTCGGTATCTCGTTCAATCCGTTTGAGACTTTGCCCAGTATGGCTCGCGAGGATGTGGTGCATCTGCTCACGGATCCGCAATATTTCCCTCGCATGAATATCGATCTCCGTCGCCTGCCCCTGCATGCCGCCGAGCGGTTGATGCAAGAGAATCCGCGCATGAGGCAACGCGTAACGTTTCCCCTTCGCCCCCGCCGCTAACAACCATGCGCCCATGCTCGCCGCTTGTCCAAGACAGAGCGTGGAGACATCGGGCCGAATGTATTGCATGGTGTCGTAGATAGCGAGGCCGGCCGTGATCGAGCCGCCAGGAGAGTTAATATAGAAGTGAATATCTTTTTCCGGGTCTTCTGATTCCAGAAAGAGAAGCTGCGCGGTGATGACATTCGCGACATCGTCATTCACCACCGAGCCCAGGAAAATAATGCGTTCCTTGAGGAGACGCGAGAAAATGTCATACGCGCGTTCACCTCTTCCCGTCTGCTCAACGACAATTGGTACCAGATTCATAATGGCTCACGGGCTAATCCTATGCTTTTTCCTCCGGGCCAGCAACTTCTCGGTCAACAACTTTCACCTGGGCTTTTTCCACCACCAGGTGTAGCGCTTTCTCATGGAGCAGTCGATTACGAAGCCCGCGACGATTCTCTTCTCGCCCATAGAATGCGGTGATTTGTGGTTGCTGGGTTGGCCCGGCTCTTTCCGCGATACTGTTCACCTGCTGCTGCACTTCCTCTTCAGGAACGGACAGCCCGAGTTGTGTCGCCAGGGTTTCGAGCAAGAAACCAATTTGGACTTGTTTCTTGGCGCTGCTTATGAACCCATCGCGCAATCCTTCCGGCAATCTGGCCTCCAAGGTCACCGCATCAATGTCAGGCGAAACCATACGCGCATCAATGAGCATCCGCCGCATTTGCTCGCGCACCAGCGTCGGAGGAACATCGAAGGGGTTCAGTTCCAGGAGTCGCGTCATCACGACATCTTGGAGTTGATTGTCGGCTTGTCGATCAGCATGTTGTTGCAGATTGGTACGGACCTTCTCTCGCAACTCTACGAGGGTATCGCACTCGCCGTGATCCTTGGCGAAGTCGTTATCCAGCGTGGGCAACTCCTTGCGTGCGAGGTCCTGCACGGTCACCCGAAACGCCGCGAGTCTTTCAGTAATCGCTGGTTCTTGCTGGTCTTCCGCTTCCCGAGGGAACGGCAGCGAGAATTGCACGATCTCGCCTTTGCGCGCGCCAATCAATTTTTCTTGGACTCCAGGAAAGATCACTTCTTTCCCGATCTCAACGAAGCGCCCTTTCCCTTGCAGGTCGGAGAGCGGTCGCCCGTCGGAAGACGCGGCATAATCTATCGTCACCACGTCGCCGTTCTCGACCTGATCGCGATCGGTGATGGGATGCAACTGCGCCAAGGATTCCGCGATCTGCGCTAAGGATTTATCGATCTCCTCCTCGGCCACTTGTCGGACCATCTTTTCCGCTTCCACTCCCTCGTAGTCTTTCACCACGATCTCAGGTCGGAGTTCCACGGTCGCCGAGTAACGGAAGGGTTGACCGGATACCAGTTTTTCAGGAACGATGTGAGGGTCTGCCACCACCTGGAGGGAGTGTTCTTGCAGCGCCTTGAGATACGATTCTTCGATCAGATGGGCACTCACTTCCGAGGCGACTTTGTCGCCGAAGTGTCGCTCCAACACGGGACGTGGGACTTTCCCAGCCCGAAACCCTTTGACTTGCGCGGTGCGTTGAAAGGTGCGGTAGGTTTTTTCGACCTCTTCCTTCACTCGATCAGGAGGAATCTCGAAAGTGAGTTTTTTTTGGACAGTGTCAAGGGTTTCGATATGCACATTCATAAAAGAGAGAGCATCTCATCCGCGCAGGGGGAGCTGACTACCGAGCCCCCGCCAGGATGACGTTGGATGTTACCGGAATGCGAGAGGGGGGACTTGAACCCCCATCCGCCGTCAAGCGGGCTAGATCCTAAGTCTAGTGCGTCTGCCAGTTCCGCCACTCTCGCACCTCACCTTATTACATAAACGATGGGCCGCCGGAGATTCGAACTCCGGACCCGCTGATTAAGAGTC
>JANMSE010000458.1:0-2324 GCA_031389045.1 Deltaproteobacteria bacterium
TGGCGGGCCCGAGGTGAAGGTGGGAGACTTCAACGGCGATGGCCGTAGTGACCTCTTCCTCTGGTGGAAGCAGTTGTACAACGGCAACAAACGGCTCCATAAGAGCAACGGCAATGGCACCTTCACTGAGGTGAGGGCCCCGATCGGCCTCGAGTTAATCGACGGTGGAGACGAGTTGACAGTGGGGGACTTCAACGGCGACGGCCGCAGTGACCTCTTCTTCTGGTGGAAGGTCTCGGGTACCAACCGGCTCTACTTAGGCAACGGCACCGGTTCCTTCACCCCTGTTTTTAATCCGATTGGGGTCACCGGGATCGATGGCGGAATGCTATGGATGACGGGAGACTTCACCGGAGATCGTCGAACCGACCTCTTTTTCTGGTGGTACACCTCAGGCACGAACCGGCTCTACTTGGGCGCTGGGATGTAGATTATGGTTAATCAAGTGGTCCGTTTGAACAACTAATTGACGATCGGCGTTCATCGTTGGTTGAGCGCAGAGACATAAGACAAGCAGCCACTCTCAAGGTGGCTGCATTGCTTTAACATAACCTGGAAGGTTGGGAAGGCAAGATAAGAAGCGGCGAGCAGCCCGGTAAAGATCCGATAATTAGTGGCCCCGACTGAAGAGGCGAAAGCGCTCCTAAACCAGGCTTTAGTATATTGGGACAGAGCATCACCGCTCGCTCTGAGCGGGGAAGGCTCGTCGTCGAGTAGCGAATGTACCAATGTCATGCATTTTGGTTTAGAGTCTAATCGCGTTACAAAAGCCTGCTCAGGCTTCGTAATGCCGCGGCAAAATGGGCGGCCATTATCGTGGCCGTTTGCGTGCGTCATGAAGCGCACGGCAGAAGTCCGAGAGGTCCAGTGCCAGTTGGAGACGCTGCGCTGGTGTCGCTGGAGGTGACGGAGCCGTTTTCACTCGCGAAGGATGCGGGCGACGTTTTTGGTTCAGGGGTAGAGGAGTCAGAGACTTTGGGGTTTTCATAGCGCTTTCCATTTCTCATCACACCCCTGGACCTTTGGCAATCCTCGCGCAAGCGCCTTTGACAGCGGAAAAACTGCTTGGTACTCCCTAGTCATGGACACGAAACTCCAACATGTCATTGCTACCGCCGTCACCACCCTCTGGGGAAAAGGAACGTCCATCGCTCAAGTTGTTCCGCTGACCGGAGATGCCTCTAGTCGCAGCTACGCGCGCATCCATCTCCAGGGAGATGGACCGGCAACAACGGTGGCGATGATTCTTGCTGGCAGTGCACTCCCACTCTCATCGGATGAATTGGCCGTCTTTAAGGAACCGCTCACGGAGTTACCCTACGTGAACGTCCATCGGTTCCTGCACCCACTCGGCGTGCAGGTGCCGGACACCTATTACGACGACAGTAAAGATGGATTCCTGCTGCTTGAAGATATTGGCGATGTCCCCTTGCGCGAGGCTGCCCAGGGACAGTCCGCTGAGAACATTGAACGGATATATCGGAAAGCGATTGACCAACTCGTGCTCCTCCAGGTTGAGGGCTCGAAGCATCGCACGGATGCCTGCATTGCTTTTCAGCAAGCGTTCGATCATCGCTTGTTTCTTTGGGAGTTCGAGCACTTTATCGAATGGGGCTTAGAGAAACGCGAAGGGAAGGCGCTGTCAACAGCCGAAAGCAAAGAGCTGCGGGCGATGTTCAACGAAATCGCCACGCGGCTCGACACGGCTCCACGGTTCTTAAATCACCGCGATTACCACAGTTGGAATCTGTTCGTGCAAAACGGTGAGATTCGCGTGATTGATTTTCAGGATGCCCTCCTGGCACCCGCCACGTATGATCTTGAAACGCTGCTGAACGACCGCGACACGCCGGTGGTCATCACTCCAAATCTCGAACAAGCCTTAGTGGATTACTATTACAACGCGTGGCACGCGCGCGGCGGTGCTTCCACTTCTCATGAACAATTGTGGGAAGAGTACAATCTCTGCTTATTGCAAAAAGCCAGTAAAGTGGTGGGGCGGTTCTATTACCTGGAGTTAGAGAAAAAGAAGACCGGCTATAGTCGTTACATACCGCCGACCCTTGCGACGATCCGCCGCGTGGTCGCGCGCCTGCCACGGTATCGCCGACTCCAAGAAATCATCGCCACCCACTTCCCGGAGTAACGGCTCTCGACAAAGTCATGCTGAGGGCGGAATTCTTAGTGTTCAGTCCCCGGTCCTTTCCCTCAAGATTTGAATGCGAGCACCGGATCGATCCGCGCGATGCGTCGGACCGGCATGATCGCGGCGAACAGGCTCATGGCAATGGTGCACCCCAGCATCCAGAAGGCTTGGTGAGGAG
>JANMSE010000075.1:0-4803 GCA_031389045.1 Deltaproteobacteria bacterium
AAATATGGCGTTGGGGGGTCGCGACAAAACAACGACAATATACTATTTTGCGCGCGTTTTGCGGGTTCGGCGGGGGGGGGGGTGGGGGGGGTACCTACTAAAATTTTACCGCCACACCCCACCGCACGCATCACGCACCGCCTACCGACCAATTCGTGCCTGGCCTTCAGGCCGCGCGGTTTCTCGGGGCAGGAATCCAGGGCGGCGGCCCTTCACCGACCGCACTTCAAGCCAATCTCCATTGGTGACTCTGACTACCCACACCCGATTTCCCGGAGGCAAGCGCGTCACAATCTCCGCCGTCACCTCTGGGGTCACATACAACACGGACGGTCGCGTCACGATGAACCAACCCGGCACCGATTTGGGCGAGCGTTTTTTCTCACGAGCCGGAGCAAGGTCAGGTTCCGCTCGGTCACTTTTTCGTGAAGGCACTTCTTTCACCGAGGCTACGACTGATGGCTCGCGCGGTGCTTCAGCGGCAACTGGGTTCTTTCCTGATGGAGGCTGTTCAACATTTGCTGGCAGCGGCTGCTCCGCGCCCCCCGGAGTGGTCGCGGAAGAGGAACGTGGCGATGGCGGCGTATTCCCCTCGCCGCGCTCGAAGACGACGCGGCCAGCGAGTTGTTTTTCCCACGCCGTAATCGAAGCGATCTCCAGACCTGGGGGAACAAACAGAAGGCGGTAGCGGAGATCCACGGGCGATTCCGCGGGGAAAAATATCCATCCGCGCATGCGGTCATACACCGCGGTGGTCAGCTTTTCACTGGAGACGCGCTTGACGGGGAACCGGAGGTCGGAGATCGCCCCATTCGGCTCAATGGTGATGTGCACGTCAAGACTCCCCATCAGACCCGAGTCCGTTGCTCGCTCGTGGTCGTACACTTCCTGGAGTTGCGGCACGAATGACAGAAGCTGGTGCTCCAGCACGTCAAGCGAACGCGTTCTCTCTTCCACCCCACTTCCCGTGACCACCATGCCGAGGTCACGCCCAGCAAGCACTTGGCCCTGAGTACGGGGAGGAGCACTTGGAGCGCCGGGTGATGAGGAAGACGCGGCGGTTGGACGGTCGCCCTCGGTGCGATCGGTTTTCGCATCACCACAACTGAACAATACCAATCCGCTCAACAGAAAAGCGATGGCCACTCGCGGGGAATTCCACAACATCTGTCGTACCATGACACCCTCCTAGCATGAGGGTGGTGGTTATCAAACTGTCGGCACTGGGAACGGCATTCCCTCGCGCTTCGCCTTTACACGTTTCCTTGAAGCCTCTATGAAGAAGCAGCGTCGCTACTGAACACGGCCTTTCCAACGGCAGAAAGTCCCCCCTACCCTCTCATCACACTATTCATGGTTATCCCCGTTCCAATCGCCGATAGCGCCTCGCTTATCCATCTCCGGGAACATCTGCTCGCGGAGACCATGCCGGGGTCTCGCGTGATCCTTGACCTGAAAGCCGTGGAAAAACTCACGAGTCTTGAGGCGGCGCTGCTCCTGCGCTTGGTCGTCGAAGGAAAGAAAAAAAACATTGAGGTTCGATTTTCCAGTTTGTCACCTAACGCGCAACAGGCGTTTACCGGGCTCGAAACCAACATGCTTACTGACGAACTCGCCGCGACCGAGGATCTGTCCCCGGTCGAAGAGGTGGGAGAACAAACTCTTGAATTAGTGGCCACTGGGCGGCGGCTGTTGGATTTAATTGGCGAGCTGACCTACTGGCTCGTCATCGCGCCGTGGCGTGGCAAAGGGATGAAGTGGGACCGCACCTTGGAGCAAATCACCAAAATCGGGATCGAAGGCATTCCCATTGTCACCTTTCTGTCGTTCTTGATCGGCGCGGTGCTCGCGCTCAACAGCGCCAGCCAACTGCGCCAGTTCGGCGCGGCCATTTACATCGCCAATCTGGTCGGCGTCTCCATGACACGGGAGATGGCCCCGCTGATTACCGCTATTATCGTGTCTGGGCGCAGTGGCGCGGCGATTACCGCCGAACTCGGGATGATGGTGGTCTCCGAAGAAGTGGATGCGATGCGCACGATGGCCTTGAGCCCTGGGCGGTTTCTGTTGTTACCGCGTGTCCTCGGGCTCCTGTGCGCGGTTCCGTGCCTGACCATTCTTTCCAACCTCGCTGGTATTTTCGGCGGATACTGGGTCGGAGTGATCGTGCTGGGCCTCGGCAGTCGGAATTATCTCCAACAAACCGCCCAAGCGCTCCTGATTAGTGACCTCGTCACCGGCATGGTGAAGAGCGTGGTGTTCGCGCTCCTCATTGGCTTGGTGGCGTGCTATCGCGGGCTGTACGTCCAAGGGGGAGCCGAAGGGGTCGGCACCAATACCACCGCCTCGGTTGTAACCTCCATCGTCTTGTGTATTCTGGCCGATGCCGTGTTCACCACCATCTTTTTCTATCTTGAGTAACCCAACCATGACCACGCCCACTGACACTCCTTACGTCCAAGTTGAGAACCTGGTCGCGCGCTACGGCACCCGCACGATTCTCGACGGCGTATCCATGACCGCGCGGCGTGGCGAGATCACGGTGATTCTCGGCGGCAGCGGGTGTGGGAAAAGTACGTTGTTACGTCACATTGTCGGCCTGTTGACCCCCGCCGCGGGCCGGGTGCTCATCAACGGGCGTGATATGCACCATCTGTCAGAAGACGAACAAGAAGGGATTCTGCGCAACCTCGGCATGTCATTCCAAGCCGGAGCGCTCTTTAACTCCATGACACTTGAGGAAAACATCGCCTTGCCCATTATCGAACATGCGGGTGCGGATGATGCCACGGCCAAAATGCTCGCCCGGATGAAACTCTCCCTCGTGGGCCTCGGCCATGCCGCTCATTTACTGCCCGCCGAAATCAGTGGAGGCATGAAAAAGCGTGCCGCCGTGGCTCGGGCGCTCGCGCTCGACCCCGAACTGTTGCTGTTCGATGAGCTGTCGGCTGGGCTCGATCCCGTCACCGCTCGTGAGTTAGACGAGTTGATTTTGCGCTTGAAGGTGCAACTCGGCGTCGTCATCCTGATCGTCACCCACGAACTCAGCAGCATTCAGATGATCGCCGACCAAGCGGTAATGCTGCACGAGGGAAAAGTGATCGCGTCCGGTCCGCTCGCCGAAGTCCGGGCTCTCGATCACCCACAAGTGCGCGCGTTCTTCGACCGGCAACCGCGACCAGTGACCATGCAGCAAGGGCTATTACAAACCCTGCTCGTCAACGGAGAGTCATAATGGGCAAGACTCGTCTCAAGGTGGGAATCTTCGTCACCGTCAGTTTCTTCATCTTCGCGGCGGCGATCCTGTGGCTCGCGGGGTCACGCTTCTTGCGGCCCGTGGATTCGTACCAGATTCTCTTCGATCAATCGGTCAGCGGGCTCCTCCCTGGTGCCGCCGTTGAGTATCAAGGAGTGATGGTCGGTAAGGTCGAAAGCGTCCAACTGACAAGAGACGTCCCCCCGCACGCGGCAGTCATCGTCGCCCTTCAACCTGGAACTCCCGTCCGCACCGACACCTCGGCCCATTTGATCGGCTCGCTGGTGACGGGCATTCGCCTCATCGAACTTTCCGGCGGCTCGGCTACGGCTCCGCCGTTGGAACTCGGCGGCACGATTCCGGTCTCTGGCGGCGAATTTGAGGAATTCCGCGATCGCGCAAGTGCCATTGCCGAACGGTTGCTCAATACCCTCACACGTATCGAACAAGACCTCCTCAGCCCGGAAAACCGCGTCGCGATCTCGACCTTTCTCAAGAATGCCTCGCACCTCTCGGAAACACTCAGTGCCTCGTTTGATGAGGTTTCCACACCGGAAACACGGATGTCGCTCAAAACCATGGTCGATAATCTCGCCAAAGCCGCCGAAGGCATTAAAAGTGCGACCGATGCCATCAATGACATCAAGGGTGATTTCTACAGTGAAGGACGCGCGGCCATTGTGCAATTCCGCCAAACCGCCGCCGTCACCGAAAACCTCGCGGACGATGTCCGTAAGCTCACCCAGCATGCGGACGAGTTAATCAAACAAACGAATCACCTCGCGGGGAACGCCAACAACGTCCTTGGCGAGAACCGCAATGATCTGAATCGTCTGCTCGCGAACTTGGCTGAAACCTCGCGTCACCTCAAAGAAACGGTGAACACCCTGAAGCAAGACCCCTCAACCCTGGTGTGGGGCACCGCGGTCCCGGAGAAAGAGATTCCTGACAAATGAAAAGATGTGCACGATTGTTACTGGGAGCGGCGGTGTGGAGTATCACCGCCGCTGGGTGCAGCTTGACCACACCTCAACCAGCCATTCACCACTACGCGCTGGCGTTACAGCTTCCAGCGCCGGCAGCCAGCATGGCAAAGACGTCGCTGGTGATTCATCCACTCACTGCTCGTGATCCTTACGATCAAGAACGCATGGTCTATCGAACGTCCCCCTACGCATTCGACCTGTACAACTCGCATCGCTGGGCATCTTCACCGGCGGAGCAAGTCACCCATTGGACGCGGCGCTATCTCCAAACAACCGGACTCTTCTCTCAGGTCTTCCCCACCACCGACAGTGTCGCGGATGTCGTGCTCGGCGGGGTGATTCGGCAGTGTGAGGAACTCGACCACGACACCACGTGGGAAGCGGCGCTAAGTATCGACTTCTGGCTCACGCGCGGCGACGAGCGATCTCCCTTTTGGTTCCGCTCCTACACCAGCACGACCCCGGCGAGCCGTCGCAACCCCGAAGCGATCGCCGAAGCCATGAGCCGTGGGCTTGCGGATATTCTCCAGCGGCTGACGACGGATATCTCACCCATAGTGA
>JANMSE010000102.1:0-6947 GCA_031389045.1 Deltaproteobacteria bacterium
TCAACGCTGGTTCCAACGATTCCGTGGCGGTGAGAGTAGTGGTGGGAGTGCGGGCGGAAGCCGGATTGGCTCCTTGCTCATTCTTGTCATTGTGCTGGGGATCTGGGGGCTTTCTGGATTCTACCGAGTGGGCCCTGGCGAACGGGGAGTGGTCCTGCAGTTCCGCGCGGCGACGGCGTATACCACCGAATCCGGGTTAAACTACCGGCTGCCCTGGCCCATTCAGAGCCATGCGGTGGTGAATATCTCCCAGGTGCGGCGCGCGGAAATCGGCTTTCGCACGGTCGCGGACGCTGGGATGGAACGGAGTGGGAAAGGCTCCTCCCGCACGGTGCCGCAAGAAGCCTTGATGCTCACCGGGGATGAAAACATCGTCGAGCTGCAATTCTTCGTGCAGTACTCGGTTCAGGACCCCGTGAAGTTTCTCTTTGGGACGAGTGACCCGGAAGGGATACTCCATACCTCGGCGGAGGTCGCGTTACGCAGCGCGGTCGGACGAAACACCATCGACTACACGATGACCGAGGGCCGGGTGGAGGTGCAGGAGCAAACCAAGACGGCGCTCCAGGTCATGCTGGATGAGTATCAGACGGGCTTACTGGTCAGCGAAGCGCGGCTGCTGGTGGTGGACCCCCCCGCTGAGGTGCGCGATTCGTTCCATGACGTGGTGCGCGCCTTGGAGGATCGCGACCGGCTGGTGAAAGAAGCCGATGGGTACCGGGAAGGGGTCGTGCCCACGGCCCGAGGCGAGGCCGCGCAGATGGTGCAACAGGCGGAAGGGTACAAAGCCCAGCGGGTGATCCGCGCGCAGGGCGATGCGGATCGCTTTCTCAAGGTGCTGACGGAATACGGCAAAGCCAAATCCATTACGCGCGACCGCCTCTACCTGGAGAGCATGGAGCGTACCATGCCGACGATGGAAAAGTTCATTCTGGATAGTGGGGGGAAATCCGGCGTGGTGCCGCTGCTGCCCCTCAGAGGATTAACCCCGGTGACTCTCCCCACGTCGCCGGAGCAGGCCCCAACCCCCACCACGGAGAGGAAATAACACCCATGCTGAATCGTATTATCGTGCTTGTGCTCCTGCTCGCCTTCGCGGTCCCACAATTCTCGTTTACCATCGCCGAGTGGGAACAGGGGATGATCGTGCGGATTGGGAACCCGAAACGTATCCTGTCCGATCCAGGGCTCTACTTTAAGGTGCCGTTCGTGGACACCCTGTTGCGCTTTGAGCGGTGGGTGCTGTCGACCGACGCCCGGACGGCGGAGTATCTGACGTTGGATAAAAAACGGGTCTTGGTCGATCACATCTCCCGCTGGCGTATCGAGAAACCCTTGGAATTTTATCGCTCCGTGCAGGATCCCCAACGCGCCACGACGCGCCTGGACGACCTCATTTCCGGGCGTCTACGCGAGGAGATCGCTAAACATAACTTCCTGGATTTCGTGCGCGAGAAGCGCGAGGAAATCATGGCGGTCGTGACCAAGGACACCAAGGAAACCGCCAAGACTTTTGGCATTGAGGTCCTGGACGTGCGGATTAAGGGGTTGGATTTGCCGCAAGAAGTGCAGGCCAGCGTTTTTGCGCGGATGCGGGCGGAACGCGAGCGTATCGCCAAGCGCTATCGGGCCGAGGGGGACGAGCGGGCCCGCGAGATTCGCGCTGGCGCCGATCGCGAACGCGAAGTGATTCTGGCCACGGCGTATGAAGCCAGTCAGAAGCTCAGCGGTGAGGGCGATGCCCAGGCGGCGGCCACCTACGCCAACGCCTTTGGCCAAGACCCAGAGTTCTATGCGTTTACCCGGCGGCTGCAAACCTACGAAAAGATTCTTGGCACGGGCACGACTCTGGTGTTACCGCCGGATTCGGATTTACTCCGCTATCTCCAGAATCCCGGAGGGCAATAGGTCTGGGCGCGGGTCCGCGTCTCTTGGGACTCTTCTCCTCGACGGTCCAGTGTTAGTGAGTCCCAGGAGACGGCGGTTCGCGGACCGGATACGCGGGACTCGCGGAAAGGCATCGCATTGATATGGGAACCCGCACATGGCTCTGGCCAATTCTCGCGGCGGTCGCGCTCGTGGTGACGGTCGCGGTCATCTTTCATACCAATGTAGACTCGGAAGCCGCGGACGCTATTGTCCAGGCGCAACGTGACATCGCGGCGGTGGAAGAGGAGGGACACGGGGAGATCGATCGGGTGGCACTGCGGGCGGCGGAGACTGACCTGTTCGCGGCGTATACCGCGTTTGACGAAAAGCGGTACGAGGCGGCGCTCGAATCCGCGCGTAAAGCGAGCCACGCCGCGCAACAGTTGCGGGCCAGTCGCGGTTCAGAGCATTAGCCAGCGATCCCGGCACCAATGATGACCGCGTCAAAGTGTTCGACCGGTTTCACATCGACCGTCGGCGTCTGCTTGAGACAAAAATGGTCATATCGCCATCCCCTACGTCCGATTGATGGACACGCCGCCATCCGCAAGCAGTGCTGTACCAGTGGTGAAACTTGATAAATCAGACGCGAGATACAGTGCGGATTTCGCGATCTCTTCTGGCTGCGCGATGCGTTTGAGGCCATGAAGATTTGCCACAAATGCGCGGGCTTCTGGAGTGTTGGCGAAGGTCTGACCCATTGGGGTGTCCGTGCCGCCCGGTAGCAAGGCGTTGACACGAATATTTTGCGGGCCGTACGCAACGGCAAGTACCTTCGTGAGTCCGATAAGACCAGCCTTACTGGCCGCGTATGCAGTCATCGGTGGAAAGGCAGCCGTATACCCCACAAACGACGAGGTGAAAATCAGCGAACCTCCACCACGTTTCAGCATCGCGGGAATCTGATATTTCGCCCCGAGAAATGCACTGGTTAAATTAGTCGCCAGCGTGTCGTCCCATGAGGACAACGTCAGATCTGACACCGAGACGCTCAAATCGCCAAGCGTACTGGCATTATTGAGAGCAATATCCAGCCCACCAAACTTACTGGTCGCCATGTCAACCAACGCTTTCGCATACGCTTCATCCTTTACATCACCTGCGAGTGCAACCGCACTCCCACCAGTCTCAGTAATCTCGGCGACCAAGGTATTGAGTTCTGGTTGGCGCCGTGCCGCGACGACCACTTTCGCGCCTTCACGAGCGAAGAGTTTGGCCGTGGCATAGCCAATCCCAGCACTGGCACCGGTAATAATCGCGACCTTCCCCAAGAGTAACGTCATCTTGTTTCTTCCTTTCTGAAATGTGGTTAGCGTTCAAGCACTGCTCGCAATGACTTTAGCCATTGCGGCATTGCCTCGTTGAGAACCTGCGTACAATGCGCCTGCTCTTTTTCGGGACATGCGAAAGTCACTGACCATTCGACGAACGCTCGATTGCCATCAACGATCGGCGTCACGCGCCCCGTTCCTCGGTAATGGGTGATCGCGCCCAATGGTTCGCAAGACTCATACGTGTAGAAGCGATCAAGATCCGAGTGCGCCACTAGTCGCTGACGAATACGCGCGCCAAATTCGACAAAATTGCGAATGGCACCAACGGCATCGCCAGATTTGCCGTCTTCGATATGACTTTCCGTGACGGTTTCCACCCATGCGGGATAGCTGTTGAAGTCCCGGATCACTGCCCAGACCTGGTCGGCTGTTTGTTGAAACACGGTGCTGTAGGAAACTTTTGTCATCATGCTTGCTCCTCCTTATTTCCTCTCCCTTATGTAAACCCCACAGCTTTTCATTTGTGAAATCGGTAATGCGAAATCTCCACGACGATGTTTTCACACCGTCCCCTTAGCGCTGAAGGATTTTCACAAATGTTCGCGTGCGGGGTTCTCCTCACTAAATGGAAAGGGGAAAACCACGAATGAAGACACTCAACGGGAAAATAGCCATCGTGACCGGAGCCTCCAGAGGTATCGGCCGGGCAACAGCCGAACGCCTAGCACGGGATGGCGCGACGGTCGTGATCAACTATGCCACCAGCGTCAAAGAGGCGGAGACTGTGGTTGAAGGCATCAAGGAGCGAGGCGGTCATGCAACGGCTATCCAAGCGGACGTAGCCAAGCTCGATGATATACGCCGACTCTTTCAGGAGACGCACAGCCGTTTCGAGAGACTCGACATCCTTGTCGCGAATGCCGGGTACTCGTGCTTCAAACCGCTGACGGATATTACCGAGGAAGACTTCGAGCGCACCTATACGCTCAACGCCAAAGGCACGTATTTCTGTCTGCAAGAGGCACTCCGCTACATGGGCGAGGGTGGGAGGATTGTCGGCATTTCAACCATTGGCACCGTTTTGAATGTCCCGGGCGGGACTTGCTATTTCGGCAGTAAGGCGGCCGTCGAGCAATTCTGTCGGACCGTGGCGAAAGAAGTCGCTCCGCGCGGCATCACGGTGAACGTTGTTTCGCCGGGATTCACGGAGACCCAAATGTTGCTGGCCAATATGGCGCCAGACGTACGGCGCGAGTTAATCGAGATGACGCCACTGCATCGCTTGGGGCAACCGGAAGATATCGCTGACGTGATCGCTTTCCTCGTCAGCGAACAAGGCCGTTGGCTCACGCGTCAGAACATCGCGGCTGATGGCGGCATCATCAGTCGATAACGAGACCAGAGGGCGTTCGCCCATAGTCAACTTCGCGGATTTTCTCTGGAGCTGAGTAGCGACACACTTTGTCAACTTGCGATATGCTGGGGTCGGTGTGGATGGGCAATGGTGGCCGAAGCTGGCAAGTGACATTACCAGCATACATGCGCGCCCGTCTTTTCTGGCAGTGATCGCGGAGGAAGAGGCGTGGTTCCCAGCGATGGCGAAAAGCGGATGATGGTCCGCAACGCCCTCCGAGCCGCTCTTTGCGCGTGCCCGGAGGACAGGAGGCGTGCTTCAGACGCGTTCGATCAAGGTGCCCGTCCCGAGGCCCCCTCCGCAGCACATCGTGATTAACCCGTAGCGACCCTGCGACCGTGTCAGCTCGTGGGCGGCCTTGGTGATAAGGAAACATCCGGTCGCGCCAAGCGGATGCCCCAGCGCGATGGCGCCGCCGTTGGGGTTGACACGCGCCATGTCGGGCCCGATCTCCTTGGCCCAGGCGAGCACCACCGAGGCAAAAGCCTCGTTGATTTCCACGACGTCGATGTCGTTGATCGAGAGCCCCGCACGCGTGAGGAGGCGGCGCGTGGCTGGGATCGGTCCTTCGAGCATCAACACTGGATCGCAACCGACGAGCGCCGTCTCGACAATCCGCGCCATGGGCTTGAGTCCCAACTCGCGGGCACGGTCAGCACTCATCAGCAACACTGCGGCCGCGCCGTCGGCAATCTGCGACGAAGTTCCCGCAGTATGGACACCGTTTTCACGGGCGACCGGCTTGAGCCCGGCGAGGGCATCAAGACTCGTCTTACGGGGAATCTCGTCGGTGGTGACCGTTCTTGTCTTGTCGGTGCGTTTCCCGTCTCCATCAAGGACTGGTGCCTCAATGGGAATGATCTGCGCGGCGAAGCGGCCCTCCGCGATCGCGCGCGCCGCCCGGAGTTGAGATTCGAGTCCCAGAGCGTCGGTATCCAGCCGCGAGATGCCGTATTTCTCGGCGATGCGCTCGGCGCCCTCAAATTGGCTGGTGAATTCGTAGTGCTCGTAGTAGCTGCGCGCGATGGGTTTGCCGTATCCGGCTTTCGCTCCAGCGATGGAGTCGGAGCCAATCGGCAGCCGGCTCATGTTCTCGACCCCGCAGGCGAGCACGATGTCTTCCACCCCAGAGGCGATGAGGCTATACGCCAGATTGGTGGCTTCCTGTGACGAGCCGCACTGAGAGTCCACAGTGACGCAGGGCACCGTGGCGGCGCCGCCGTGGGCAAGCCAGGCGGTGCGTGTGACGTTCATGGCCTGGGCGCCGACCTTGTTGATACACCCGCCAACGACTTGTCCCACGTCAGAGGCGCTAATCCCGGCGCGTCCAAGCACGCCAGTCAGGACTTGCCCCAAAACGTCGGTCGGATGAGCCTCGGCCAGCGATCCGTTGCGTCGGCCCACCGGCGAACGGCCAGCCTCAACGATGACAACTTCTTTCATATCGTTCCTCCTCAGGGGCGAACTGAACCTGCCCCGTTACGTAGCTTGTGTGACCAGTATTGGACGGCACTCCTTCTAATATACGGAGCATGATTTCACAAGGCAGCATCCCTGCGCGTCCTCCTGGCTTACCACCGTCTGCTTAATGGTAGATGACGACGCATCGGACCTCAATGCGCCAGCGGGCTGGCGCATCGGGCGGGGTAGCCGCCTCGTCGAAGGAGCTATGAAAACTGAACGTGCAGCAAAGGAGGAAGCGAATTGCGACTGCTCTTCCAGTTACCGTCCCTCATGTGGAGCGCATCAATCTGTCGGGGGATGCCAACCCGCAGCCACCCAGCGACGGCGAGCGCGCTCGACTGTGGAGTTATTCATACGCAAGGCTTCGACCGTCGCGCGGCCACTCGCGGTCACGCCAATGATACGGGTTTTGTCCACGCCGGGCTAATAAGCGATACGCTTCAGCCTTGCGGAGCATAAGTCGCTGGGCTTCTGCCAGCAATTGATTGAGTGTGGTTTCTTCAGCAGCGGAAAGCGGTCGATGCTTTTGCTCTTCTGCGAGCATTTCCAGTTGCCCCTGGGCATCGTCGCTCATGCGACTGCGGGCGAGAGTTTCCAGTTCCGTATCGCTGAGTAATGGCAGAGCTGCCAGCTCGGAGCGAATGTCCGAGGGGAGATCGTCCTCCAATTCCGGTAAGGACAGCGCAATGAACTGCGTGCACACTTCTTCCACCGAGCGCGCTGACGCATCTGCGGTGCTCTTTACCCGCTCATAGAGCACTTCGGGGAGGGTTACGGTAATCGTGCGAGCTGACATCTGAAGAAGCTCCTTTCTTCCATCACGTCACCTATTCCTTGAGGAAAACAATACCGCAATCTTTCAATGG
>JANMSE010000152.1:0-1616 GCA_031389045.1 Deltaproteobacteria bacterium
GCGCTTAACCATCGGCATTCCTTGTCGGGTCGATGAGCCGGACGTGGGCGGAACGCTTGCTTCGCTCGTCGAGGCGTGTCGTACTTCAACGCTTCCTCGCGACCTTCACCTCGAGATTGTGCTCTGTATCAACGGCTGGACAGAGGAGGTGCCATGTCCTCCGCTGGTAGCGGCGCGGCAACTCTGCACGCGGTTGGCGATTGCCTGTCGGCAATATGACGAGGCTGCCAGACGGCCAAGGGAGGATGACGAACCGTTGGTGTTGACGGTGTTGCTCAGTCAGCGGATGGGGAAAGCCATTGCCTGGAATATGATCCGCCAGTGGTCCGCCAGCGAGGCGATTGTTTTTTGTGATGCCGATGTGCGCGTGCATACCGATGCCGTCAGTGCCTTGTATACCGCGCTGCACGCGAGCCCCACGGTGCGCTTGGTGGCGAGTCACCAAGTCCCGGTTGTCGCCGCCACTGATTCCTGGCCACGACGAGCAGCGGCGCTGCCATATCGCTTTTACTTTCACAACGTCACGGGTGGGTTGTACATCATCCGTCGTGATGCGCTGACGGGGGAGATGCCTGAAGGATTGTTATTCGAGGATGCCTGGCTGACGTTAGCGGTGGGTCGCCAATGGATTCAGCAAGAGCCTCGTGCTCAGGTGTTCTTCCTGCCACCAGCCACGTGGCGCGATTGGATCGCGGAACGCACCCGCACGGAAGCCGGCAAGCGACAGCTCCACCGCTCCCATCCACACCTGTTTACGCATGGTCCCGCCGCGAAGTATCCGTGGCGGGCGTTTGTTCGTTCCTTGCGGTTGGGGGATGTCCCTCTCGTTGGACTGTTGGTGGCCGTGCGGATGTATGCACGATTGCGCGCGTGGTGGCTCTTTCGGGAAGGGCGTAGCCAGGAGTTATGGCGCGTGGTGGGATCGAGTAAACAGTGGAAAACGCCGCGATGAAAGCCTCGATCGTCATTTTGACCTGGAACTCCACCGATTTGTTGCATGGCTGCCTTACGTCACTCCCACAAGCAGTGATGCGCTATCCGTATGAGGTCATTGTGGTTGATAATGGATCGCGCGGAGAGACCCCGGCCTCCCTCCGCTTCGCGTTTCCATGGATGCAGCTCGTGATCAACCGGCGGAATTGTGGCGTGGCACCGGGGCGGAACCAGGGGATGCGTCTGACGCAAGGGGAATATATCGTGCTGCTGGACGATGATACGGTCATGCCGCCAGCCGCGCTTGATCGCTTGGTGGCGTACATGGATACCCACCCCGAAGTGGGCGTATGTGGCCCACGGTTGATTGATGGAGAGGGGCAGCTTCAGTTGACGTGTCGCCGGTTCCCGACGTTGGGAGACAAGCTCGCTCGACAGTTGCCATTCGCTTTTGCCCAGCGCCTGCGTCGCGAGACGGAGTTGGCGGACTGGGACCACGCAACGATCCGTGAAGTGGACTATATGATCGGTGCGTGTCAGGTGATTCGCCGGACCGCGCTGGCTGAGGTGGGACTGTTGGATGAACATATTTTTTATGGGCCGGAAGATGTCGATCTCTGTCTCCGATTCCGGCAGGCCGGGTGGAAAGTTGTCTACAACCCGGAGGCCGTTGTGGTTCACAA
>JANMSE010000161.1:0-26851 GCA_031389045.1 Deltaproteobacteria bacterium
AAGCGGCTCAGCATCAACGCCATTGGTGGAGCGGCAGGCTTCGGCGGTGCCTCGGCCACCGGCTCCCCAAGGCCGAGATAGAGAATGCGATGCGCGGCGGAGGCATACGCGGGATTCGAAGAAGAGAACCGCTCCCACGTGTATTGGCTATCACTGTTGTACAGATCGACGCGGCGGAGCAACCGTTGCGTGAGCCAGTTCTGTCGTCTCCATACTTCAACGCCATGCAAAACCAGCACGATTTTCGCGCCCCGCACGCGGAGAAAGGGCAGCAATTGGAGCAAGGAAATATGCCAGAGCAGCACGCGCGCAGGGTGCGCCCGTAACCGTAGCGCGGCAAGAATGGCCGCGCCTTTTGTCCGGGCCGCGACGACTCGTCCAGGGTACAGGGATTCGACACCGCTTTCGCCATACAAAAACAAGATGGGCACATGCGCGGGTGGAACCATCCGTTCCATGATTCCAGCCCACGCGATTTTGCCGCTGGCCTGAATGCCGCCGGTTTGCGTGGTGAACGCGGGAAAGATACCGAGCATGCGCGGGTCTTTCTACGGCTTTTGGATCACAACCCCAGTGGCAACATGAGAAGGAAATAACATCCCTCTGCCACAGGTATTGAAAATTTTATGGATCACTCGTGAGTACATCCGCCACCTTGGTGACGGTGAGGGCCCAGGCAATTCATAGTGTCCCGGTCGCCGTCCATTCTCGGCCACGGCATGCCGTCCAAGATACAAAAAGGTTTCTTCCCGCAAGATGATCTCGTGGCGCCGACAGTACTCGACATAGAAATCTGGGTTAATCCGCCAATAATCCCGCGGATATCCATGGAGAGGCCACACGGTCGGCGTGACGATCACGCATGTCCCTTCTGCACGAAGCAGGGCCATGACATTATTCAGCACCCGAATGGGATCAAAGGTATGTTCAAGAACATTGAGCACGAGAATCGAACCGAAGGGAGCAATGCCCCCCACGAGCGCACGAATCGTCTCCAGCGGCGACTCAAAGTCCACGACAAAATCCACCTGGGGTCCCGCTTGCATATCCGTGCCGAAATAGGAAATCTCCGCGCGCTCAACACGCCCGCGGTTGTTCTCCCCTTCGTACCCCACGCCGAGCTCAAGGCACGGAGAGAAAATCAATTGCTGGCGCAGCAGACGGTCAATGAAGTCGCTATCTCGTTGGGTCATACGCACCTGAAGATTCTCGTTAGCGATTGGATGAAGGGAGCTGAAACCGCGGCGGTTTCTTGAACCAGCGACCATTGCCGGTCAGTAGCCAGAGGAAAAACAGAATCGCCAGATTGTCATCCTTGCGCGTTTCCCAAAAGGTGTCATAGGCGATGGCGAAATGGCCTGAGAACAGCGCCCGAATGCCGTAATGGATATGGAGGACATGACGGTGCCAGCGGGAATACTGTCGCGCATACGCATGCAAGTCCTCAGGCAAACGTTCTAGCAACCGGGCAAAAATCGCGCGCGTCTCTCGAATGAAATTGACCCCCACTCCCCGTTGTCGGCTGAATTGCCCCCGATGAGCACGCAGGTCAAGGAGGGAACGCTGGATAAACCCGGTCAGGCACTGCTCAGAGAGCCGCACCCAGAACTCAAAATCCGCCGCGACCCACAGGTCTTCGCGAAACAACCCGACCCGCGTGAAGACGCCGCGCCGTAGCACCACGGTCGAGATATTGCCCGGCATCGACCCGTGGTAAAAAGAAATCTGCGCCACGAGATCCGGGGTCAATATCTCCGGGGTCCCATCGGAGGGCGCCGACATCAAGAGGGTGTTGTCCGCGTCAATAATATCCCGCTGACAGTAGCTCATATCGATTTGCGGATGTTGCTCCCAAAACTCATGCTCCACGGCCAAACAGTCCGGTTTCATCCGGTCATCCTGCGCCCACAAGCGCACCAACTCGCCCCGGGCTTCCCCAATCGCCGCGTTTAAGGTCCGAAACAATCCGATATTGTGCGCATTGGCGAACTGGCGAATACGGGGATCCTGATAGGTGGAGAGAATGGCACGACTGGTATCCGTCGAGCCATCATCCCAAATCAGCAGCTCGAAATCCGTATGCGTCTGCGCCAGAACTGAGTCGATCGACGCGCGCACATAACGCTCGCCATTAAACACTGGCAACAGGATAGAAAACCGTGGCGTCGGGCTCCTCATGGGATGAACCTCGCCGTGGCAAGATTCTTCGCCCCTGTCGGCCTCCGAGCTGGGGCCGCATATTTATGGACGACTCGGACGACGCCGATAGCCACAAGAATCGTGGCTGGCACCGTCATGGTCAGCTCCGCCATTGTCGCACTTCCTATCAACGCCCAAAGTATCTGCAGGACCAGAACTTGGACAAAGAAATTTCCCGGCGCATACAGAAAATACAGCCCGTCGAGCACGCCCCCGACAATCCCTAAGAGCAGAAGGCCCACCACGGCACCGAGCGGGCCGAAGTTGACATAAAACTCAAACAGCGGATGGAGACCGACACTGGTCTCTCTCCCAAAGCGCAAGCCGGTAAATCGACTCACAAATTCACTGCCGCCCAAAGACATCGGTTTGTCGGGCCACAGCGCGCGTGGCACAATCGCAATCAGCATCGGACGCCAGATCGTTTCCCCGCGCGCATACGGCTCAATCTCTGGCGTATGCGATACGGCCGCGACCAAGATCGTCGACTGGTCTAGCCGCTCGGCAATCCGACCCGACTGAGCCGAAGGGGTGAGATCCGCCATCCCCGGAACGTGCGTGGTCTCCCAAAACGCCTGGGCTCGTTCACTGAAGGACGCCCCATCGCGTAGTCCAGAACGGATGGCATCCCGCCCGGAGAGCCACATATTGTAGGGAATCAGACTCAGTACGCTGACACACCCAAGAACGAGCCAATTCGCGAATTGCACCTTTCGCCACAGTAAAATCAAACTGCTGCAATAAAAGAGCGTCAACAACGTCGAGCCAAAAAAACCGGATGACACACTGGAAAACAGGCCCGCTCCCAACGCACTCATCACCCCGATGGCCATCCGTCTCCCGCTCTTGGTGTGGAGGCCATTGAGGCACAGCAGGATGGCACCGGTTTGCAGCAAGACCGTCGTTTGCGACCAGACCGCGCGCACTGTCGGAATCGCGCCGGCAATCGGACTCAGCACCAAGGCGAGGAACCCGATGCCCAACACGATCTTTGCCCCTTGCCATTGGCCTGGCGCGTCAAGGAGTTGTCGAAAGAGAGCAGCCGGCTGCTGACGAAACTTTTGGCGGCGCACCCACCACGGCGCAACGACATATCCCCCTACGGTAAAGGCTAAAAATCCCATCAGCACAATCCACAGCGACTTGTCGTAGGCACTCTCTGCAATCCCGATTGGCAATTCGCCAGACATCCAGTAGACCAACGGGCCCACCAAAAATTGTGACGCGAAATGGACGACCAAAAGGTAGCGGGCCCCAATGCCTATCGTGCCTTCGTGTTGGACCGCGAGAAACCACAGCCCACAGACGACGACGTAAAACAACATGAGCAGTTCAGCCATGCGACCTCCCGTCCTCGGCGATTACCGTTGTCGGGCGCCAGTCGCGCAGGGCTCCTGGTCTCGCACCCACCGCATGAAGCGCGGCAAGCGTGCCTTCGACGGCCGTCGCCAAAGAGTAGCGTTGCATACGGCGACGCGCCTGTTCACCCAGCGTCACAAGCCGTGCGGGAATCTCCGCGTACCGACGCAGCAAGTCCGCCAAGGCGGCCACATTCCCACAGGGAAAAACATGGCCGGTTTGTTCGGGCAGAATCAAGTCTGGAGCGCATCCGACCTGATCGCTGACAAAGGCGGGAAGCCCACTGGCCATCGCCTCGTTGACCACCAGTCCCCAGGTCTCCGTGGCGTCCGAGGGCAACACCAGGGCCTCACTCACCCCATACGCGTTGGGGATTTCCGTTTGGTTGAGAAACCCGGCGAACCGCAACGGCCACCCCTGCTGCCGCGCCTGGGTTTCTAATGAAGCGCGGAGCGGGCCGTCTCCTACCACGAGCCCCCACACGCGGGACTGCGCACGGGAGGCAGTGACGATCGCCCGCACAAAATCATCCAGATGTTTGCGCGTGACGCACTTGCCGGCAAAGAGATACACGACGGCATCACTGGGGAGCCCCCAGGACTGCCGCAGCTCCTCTCGCGCGGAGCGAGCAGCTTCCGCACGCCGCGCGAAAAACTCGTTATCGACCGCGTGAGGGGAAAAGAACATCCGCTCAGGACGTGCCCCGTAATAGCGGAGATAGTCCCGTGCGCGCTCCCCTACCACTAAGTAGCCGTCAAAGCGCGGGATAAACCAGCGATACAAGGGATACTTGAGGGCACGGAGTCTTCCGCTACGCCCGGCGGGCAACTGCGAATCCCCGCGCACTAAGACCGGGGTCCTCGTGCGCCAACAGGCACGGATCGCTTGCCAAAAACTCTTGAGCGCCCAGCCGTGGACAATAACCGCATCAAATTTTTCCTGAGCGATCAGTGCTCCAATCTCCGGCGTATCACAACCAAAGAACGTCGAGACGTTCGGGTGTCGGGCCCGGTTGACCAAGAACTGATGCTGGTAACCGTCTAATAACGGGACGTCCCACTCGAAGGCACCACCGAACCCCACGGCCTGTTCGTGCGGGGTGAGTTGTTGGCAATAGTAAACCGTCAGGTCCACCTGTTGCGCCAGCAGGCGATACCAGGGCACGTAGTATTGAATCGGGTGCGTGGCGAGCAGGCCCACGCGCAATCGAGGTAGTGTCATAAAGACTGTGTGTGATACGGGAAGGCCCACCGCGATGTTCGGGGGCGCGTAACGAAAACCTCCAACTGCGTCGTTATGCCGTTGGCTCTCTGGTCTCTTTTGGCATCACCATTGTTAAAAAACCAACCGGTTCGATTACCTTCAGGAGCCTGAACCGACGCCGGAAGTCTTTACACTCCTCGGTAGAGCCCGTCATCAACTCGAGTAAATCCTTATCGCGGCTGACAAGGTAGTGGGCTTCCGTTTCAATCGCCAGATTAATGTATTTTTCATCTTTGGGATCGCGTGAGTAGGTAAATTGCCGTGGAACGACATCAACGACGGTGGCCTTCTCTCGAACACGGGTGATGAGCACAGCAACGCGCTCATCAGTTATCTCGGGGTTCTTCTTGCGGATTTTCGGACGAGAAAGAACCTCCCGCACCTCTTCCAAGATGTCCTCACTCACGAACAACGCGAGAGTATCGTTGTCAATCAATCGCAACAGTGCGGCTGCTGGCCCAGATTCGCTGACCGTAGCTTGCAGATAGACCATACAATCGAAGACCACTCGCGGGCGCGGGGTATTTTCCCTCATTGCGCTTGAGCCTTTCGCCCTTGATACACCTCCTCGCGCGCTTCTTCAAAGAGAGTTTCTCCTTCATCATCGGACAGAGCGCTTTCCTGAAACCTCTTTCGGATTGGAGCCAGGATTCCATCAAAGGATTGCGCCGCTAACAGATCAGTGGAAATAAGGCGCTCGACGTACCTGGATACATCTGTATAGCCGCGATCACGGGCCCTTTGCTCTAAAGCGGATTTGGTTTCGTCTGGAACGGTAATCGTCAGCTCCATACTTGCACCTCACTTTAACGTTTTCGGACGAAGGGTATCGCAGTAAGGGGATGTCGCCGAATACATCGGCTCTAACTCCGCGTTCGTCTTCCCCTCCCCCCGGACATCTTTCAGCACCATCCACCTCTCGCAACGCCGGTCATAAGCGCTGCCGTTCCACAACCTGATTGAAAATGTCCGCGAACTGCTTCGCGATAGCCGGACCAAGATAGGGTGCAATCTGGGCATGAGCAATCGTGCCAACTGCCTCGGGGTGTAATATCAGGGTTTTCAGCGAATGCGCGATTTCCGCGACTTTGGTTTCCACCGGTGCCATGTCACTGAATGTCACCAGCTTCCCTCCCCCAACCTCCCGCATCACCGCGCAAACACTACTGCGCTCGTGAAAGACGCCCAACAGCGGGCGTTCGGCCAGCAACGCCGGATAGAGCTTGGAGGCTGTGTAATGCGGTTCATCGGAGCCCAGCATTAGGACGATATCCGCGCGCAAGAGAATCGTCAAAGCATCCAGATACGGCACCCGACCAGGGGTTTCCCGCACGATGTCGTCGAGCCCCGCGGCGCGCGCGATGGGCATGACCACGGCGTCCGCCGTCGCCAGTGGTTGATTGCTCGTCCCCACAAATGTGAGGCGCAACCGGGAATAGAGACTTGGGGACTCATCGCGTAAGGCCACCAGCGCGGCGAAGAGCGCCTCCACCGTGCGATGCGCCCGGGGTAAGAGGGTACCCACATAACAGAGGTTGATGATCCCCGCCCCGTGTTGCAGCCAGGGGCACGGACGGTCCCCCTGGCGCAAGACCGCATAGTCATCCGCGTCAATCCCAATGGGAACAGCGCTACAGCGGGTAGCCGTCACCAAAGCATAGCGCGATTGGATCACCTCGTGCGTCCCCTCCGAAACAGCGGTAATGTGGTCCGCCCAGGGTAAGACCCGCGGTTCGCTATAGACCGCGATTTGATGCGCGAGCCATAACTTCGTGAGCGGCGCAACGGCTTCATATCCGCGTGGCAACCACAGGTCCTGATAATCAACCACGAAGGGCAGATGATAGCGGCGTTTCATCACCGGGCCCATGCGCATGGGGAACCCAGGTAACGCGGTCACGAACAGCAGGTCCCCACCTTCCTCGCGGACAAAGTGCTCCACCGCTTGCTTCAGATATGGGTAGCCACGAATGCCCAGGTCGCCGAGCCCAAAGCGGCGACACCGTCGCGTTGGCCAGGCCGCCACCTTGATGACTCGAATCCGGGGATCAACGAGCGCGGCAAGATCCGGGTCCAGTTCCTGTTCGTGAAACCGTTCATCCACGCAAAAGACAATGGGCTCCCACCCCCACAACGGAAGATATTTGGCCACAATCCGCGCCCGATGCACGCCCGCAAGGGTACTCGGCGGAAAATAGGGAGACACTATCAGCACTCGCTTCATAATACGCACCTCCCGTTCTCCCTGACGGAACTCGCGGCACTTGCGGTCGTCATAACGGCAAGGCCGCCACCGCCAGAATCTCGTCACTTTGCTCAAGCGTGCCGGTGACGGGGGTCAACTGATACCCCCGTGCGCGAAGCCACGCGCAGCAATCCCGCTGAAGTTCTGGGCCATGGAGGGCAAGAAAAATGGTGGGCCTGTAGGTTTCGATAGTGCGCCGCCCCCCCTGGAGTACGGCCACTTCCGCGCCTTCGACATCAATCTTGAGCACCTGCGGTGGCGGTTCGCCTTGGGTCAACACGACGTGGTCCAACGTGACGGTCTCCACCGTGAGGGCGCCATCCGACGCGAGATGGGCCATGCTGTTATCGCCACTCCCGTCAAACCGTGCGGTCCCCATCACGTCAGAGACGGCGGCGGTCACCAGCGTGGTATTGTGACAGTGATTGAGTTTCAGATGCGCGCGCAAATAGTCCACGTTCCGCGGCAGCGGCTCGAAGGCCAGCACTTTCCCGGTGGGGCCCACCAAAACGGACGCCAGCAGGGTGTAGAATCCCACGTTGGCACCAATGTCGTAGACCACCTGCCCTGGACGGATCGTGCGCGCGAACAGGCGCTGTTTGGTGAATTCGTAGCATCCCATCCAACATCCGTGAGTGGAGGCCCCGACGATCCACCGCGTCCCACGGAGTGGGCCTTGCACAACCGGCACCGCGACCCCCCGGGGAATCAACGCTAAGGGGAGTCGGAGCAGTTTGCCCAGCATGGACTGGCCACTAATTTTCGCGAGATTCAGGTGCATAAAGCAGCGTATCCTTTCGTGACGACTTTTCAGCCAAAATTGACGCCACACTACGAAGGAGTTTCTGGCTTTCACGTTCCCAGTGCCAAGTCGTTTGCGCCGCCTGGAGCGCGGCGTCTTTACTAGCCTGGAGGGTCTGAGGTTCACGCTGCCATTGGGCAAGCCGCGTCGCTAACGTCTGGGAGTCCCCAAGTCGGTACACAAAGCCGGCCCGCGGACACGAATCGAAAATGCGGCGCTGGCCCGGGACATCCGTCACCACCACCGCCAAGCCGGCAAGCAGGTAAAGAAACAGTTTATTCGTGACGCTCAAGGCCCGACTTGGCGTGTGGTCCAATTCCAGCGCTAACCCAACATCATGTTCCGCGGCTCGCGAGAGCAACTCCAGCGGTGGGACCTGGGGATGGAAAAACAACGAGTCGGCGATCCCAGACTCGCGAGCCAGCGCTTCCAGTTCCGTCCGCACCGTCGGAGATAAGCTGCCACGGAGGTGAATCTGCACAGGCAGGGGGAGCGCCCCCGCCGCCCGAATGGCATCTTGAAGACCACGATCCAGGCCAATGGCTTGCGAAAACCAATAGAGCGACAACGCCGCCCCGCGCCGGTCCTTGCACTGCCCATCTAGCGCCTGTCGATCCGCCAGCGGGTAGGTATTATGAAGAGCCACGGGCAGCGGCACGCCATACCGTTCTCGCAGGGCATGAGCAATCCCTTCCGAGGCAGCCGTCACCTGGCTACACCGGGGCAGATATTTCCCTTCAATGAGCGCGATGCGCCGGGTCTGTCGTTGCCCAGCGGGAGTCAGTGGCAACTCCCCGGTATGGAGATCCTCCGCATCGTACCCCAGTTGCCCTTTCCACACCGAGGCGGCGTGGGCCGCCGCCGCCAAACCGATCGGATAATGACCAATGAACAGACGGGCGGGTTCCGCCGCGGCCGCCTGCGCGAGTTCAGGATAGAGACGCCCTTCCCCGCGTTCGGCCACTCCCCCCCACGGCCAGAGGATTTCAGGAAGTCGTCGCGCGATCTGATACCGCAGCGTGCTCCGCCAATAGCGCCCGCGCTCCTCCACCCGGCCCCGCGCCCATCTCACCGCACGCCACTGCCAGGGCTTGTCTTGCAAGAGCAGCTCATCGTGGTGGCGCACATGCGCGAGATCGCCCTGTGAGAAGATCACCCGCACCCGATAGCCGGCGGCGGTCAACGCATCGGCCTCGCGCACGACCCGGGGGGTTGAAGCAATGTACCCCGGAGTCACGAGACAAAGGTCAAATGATGGCGTGGCGGCATTCATACGTTATTACTGGCGACTCGCGAGAGGCACCGAGCACACCGGTTCGTCTTGGAGCACGAGAGTTGCGGACGCAAAACAGCACTGACGCTCCCCCTCCCGTTCCGTACGCCAGAGCGAAATCGCACCGAGCACCCAGACCGCGTTGGTACAGGCTTGCGCGAACGGGGTATCCACGAGACGCCAGGGGAAGAGCAGCGTGAGGGCAGTGGCCACCGCCATCCTCCGCGGATTGTCCGCCTCGGAGTGGCGCTCAGCCGTCCACAAGGCAACCACGAGGAAGAACAACATCACGTTATCAATCTGATTGTGATAGGTCCCAAGACGACCAGCCACACCAGCGAGCGCGAGGACAACCAACGGACGAGGCGCTTGCAGATACCGCAGCATCACCATCATCACCGCAAGGACCGGAACCGCCGTCGCCACCACGGCGAGGGGTCGTGCAATCCCGCCGTACTCCAAAATTTTCCACAATCCATATCCACCACTCGACCAGCGCGCGACCCCCGCCATCATCGCGGCTATCGACTCACCCACCCCCACCCCAATGAGACTCACCCCCACCCCCCACAACGTCACACTCACACCGATCGCCACGAGCAGCGTCCTCACCTGCCCGCGTTGCGTGAGTAGCGCCACCCACAACGCGCCGCCCACCGTGTGCTTGATGAGCGCGAACCCTAATACGAGCCCCCCGCTCACCTGCCTTCGCGCATAACTCAGCCGTATGGCCAGTGCCATCGCCGCGATACTCAGAATACCGAGATTGCCGTTGATGAGCGTTTGCGAAAACCCCAAGTTGGCGAAGCCCAAGGCGAGGGCCATCCACTTCTCCCGCCACGAGAGTGCCAGCATCCGCCATACCGTCTCCGTCAGTACGGCGAGGGCAAGGAGGTTCAGCGCAAGAAAGCCAAGCCGGGCCGAGTGAAAATCCAGCATCCCCAGACCAGACAGCCACACATAGGTGAGTGGTGGATACGCCACCATTGTCGGGATGCCAGTTCTCGAAATCTCGGATTGCGCCCCCGCGGAGAGCAACGTCACCATCGTGGGGTCCAAGGCGAGAGCGAAGGGATCAATACCATGAATGGTGAGCCGCGTGGCTTGCCAAATTAACAGCCAATCAAACCCGGCCCCTGGAATCCCCAAAAACTGGACAACGCCTTTGACGAGAAGCACGATCGCGATCAGAGCGGCAACCATACCGAGGAACAACCGGGGCAGTCCGCACCCTCGGCCCCACGTAAGGCCGGCACTCATCGTGAGGTCTCCGTCAGACATGTCCGATACAGGGCCTCGTACTGCCCCACAATCACGTGATCCGAGAATCGCGCTTCACACACGGCTCGACATTGGCGTCGATCAATAGAGGGCAGATCATGGACCGCGGCCACCAGCGCGTCCACCGACGCGCAGCAAAAGCCATTGACGCCGTGCTCCACCACCTCACTCACCGCGCCGCGGGGAAACGCGAGCACCGGCGTGCCACAGGCCAGTGCCTCGGCCATCACGATGCCAAACGGCTCTTCCCACTCAATGGGAAACAGAAGCGCCGCCGCTTGGCCCAGGAGATCATTCTTTTGCGCATCGGTCACCGGGCCAAGATACCGGATGGTCGCCCCGTCACAAGCGGGCGCGATCTCGCGCTCGAAGTACGTGCTTTCCACGCCACTCGTCGCGCGATTCCCCGCGATCACCAAGCGACGCCCGGTTCGACGGGCCACTGCAATCGCGGTATGGGCACCCTTAATCCGCTCCACCCGTCCGAGGAACACAAGCGGCGCGTCGGCGGGAACAGTCGCGCGAAAGGTATAGTGCGAGAGCGGCACGCCGTTCGGAATGACGGTCCACGACCCATTCTCCGTTCCCGCCGTTTGCATGCACGAGCGACTACATGCGGTGAAGTGTAAGGACGATCCGCCCAACATCCGTCCGAGCCGTACGCTCCGAGGCGTCACATGGCGCTGATAACTCTGCACTTTCGCCACCGAGGAACGGAGCACCGGAAAGAGATAGGCCAGCCGTCCGAAACTATGAATCACCGACACCCGCGAAAGCGTCCGCACGCACTGCCGGACCTGGAGCATGTTCCGCACCGTATCGACGAGCGAGCCGCTCCGCTGTCCGCGATACGGCACCAGATGGGCGGGCGTCGTCGAAGCCCGGTGTGCCAGCAAAAACACGTCGTGCCCCTGCGCAATCAGTCCACGGATCAGCATATCGACGATCCGTTCGATCCCACCGTAATGGTGGGGCGGCACCGGAATTTCCGGGTCCGCGGTGATGAGAATGCGTAGCGTATTCATAGTAAGGGCTGGGGGAAGGGGAGAAAGGAACCGAGCTGGTGACGGAGTGCGGCCCGAAAGTGCACCCAGGTCCATTGCCGTGCGGTTGCCAGGGCCGCGTGGCGCATGGCGAGGAGTTCACGTGGATGCGCCAGACACCAGGCCAACCGTTCGGTCAATGCCTGGGCATCACCGGGAGGGACAAGAAACCCATTGGCCCCCTCCGTGATCAGTTCGGCGGCACCGGCGTTGCGCGTGGTAATCACCGGGAGTCCGTGCGCCAGTGCTTCCGCGACGACACTGCCAAATCCGTCATACAGGGTGGGAAACACTAACACCGCCGCGCGCTGGTAGGCGGCGAAGACCGCGGCTTGCGGCAAGGACCCGTGCAAGACAATCTTCCCTCCACGGCGAGGAAGCACCCGTTTCGGCAAAAGCACGGCCCCATAGCAGTGCAACTCCGCAGCCACTGAGGGACCAAGCGTCTGCCAGGCTTGCAATAAGTAATGCGACCCCTTGGTGACCGACAGCGAGCCCACCGACAGCACCTGCACCGGTTGCGCAAGAGTAGTCGGCAGGGAGGTCGCGGGCAGTGCGAGAGGACTCCCCAGTGGGACAGTGTAAATTTTCCCTGGCGGGAGGCCGGCGGCGATCAACGAATCGCGCGTCGTCGACGAAGCGGTGAGAATAGCGTCGGCAAGCCGTGCTTCCTCGTCGCGCCGCGCATCACGGGCCGTGGCGAGCCGGAGCAGCTTCCGCGTCGCTGGCGTCAAGAGTTCAGGAAACTTCTCATATTCACGATCCACCCATTGCTCCCGCATCGTATGGTGGGGGCTCAGAAAGGCGAGCACCCCTGCCTTCCCCTGCTCTTTCGCCATCCGTAAAGCCGCGAGCGCACCGTGCTCGACCCCAAAGAAGCCGGTAAAATCCTTCTCCGCTAAGAGCCGAGCACAGCGTCTGTCCAAACGATGTTCGCTCCGCTCCCAGAACCAGTCCTGTATCCGATCATCTACTCGTGCTTGGGCAGCGATGGTACGCGGCAGCTCCCACAGCCAGTCGGCATGCACCATCTCGGTAGGCACCGTCACGATCCGCCGCCGCTGGAGTTGACGATCAAGCGCCGGAGCCACTGTGGCAAGAAACCGGCGGGCAGCTTTCGTGCTCGCGAGCCGATAGTGATCCACCCCGGTGGTGTAATAGGCTCCCAAAACGCCAGCTTCATGCAACGCCAACGCGATCTGCTGGATGTGTTGGTTATAGGCCGCGGTGCCTAACAAGAATTTCATCGCTCGCTTCCGTTCTTCATCCACACCTCTTCATATATCCGTTGCATGTCAAGCGCCGCGTCGCGACTCGCCCGCACCGACGGAATCCGCCACGTCCACTGTCCCTGTCGCCATCGGTCAGCAACCTCCCGTAAGGTCCGGGTCCAAGCCTTGCTGCTGCCGGTCTTCACCAGGAGCCCACTCTCCCCGTGCGAGACGAGTTCCGCAATACCGCCACTGTCGCTCCCCACCACCGGCATCCCCGCGGCAAACGCTTCCAGCACCACCAACGGCCCGGTTTCGAGCCACGTCGAGGGGACGGCCAGCATATCAAAACTCCCAAACACCTCGCGCCGAGTGTCCTCCGTCATCTGCCCCCGGAACGCGATACGGGCATCGCCCTCGGCCTGTTGCCGCACGGTGGCAAGATAACGCTGTTCTTCGCCTCCTGATGCCGACCCGTAGAGGTCCAGCGTGATCGGGGTGGAAGCAGGCAGTCGTCGCATCGCCTCCACCAGCACATGGACGCCCTTCGTCGGGTCAAATCGTCCGACATAGCCAAGCCGCAGCGGGGCGGATGCCTGTGGCAAAGGACGCGGCGCACGCGGACCCAACAAGCTCTCGGACAACCCGTGGCGACTGAGCGTGAGGTGGTGAGACGCGACCCCATTGCGACGGAGGACATCATGGAGCCATTGCGAGACGACGACGACGTGATCCGCCAAAGTCAACAGCGTGAGCATGTGCGTCTGACGGTGTGTGAGCAACTCCGCCATCCGCACTCCCGTACTCAAGCGATTCCGCCACCGGTCCGCGAGACGCGCGAGTCGCGCGGGCATTCGCGCCATCGCATAGCCGACCAGGCGCGGAACCCCTTTGTCGTGCAGCACGCACGCGGTGCACCGCGGCACACGCATCTCTCCATCACAGGGGACGTGGCCCCACCGCTGCATCGTCCCGCGGGCACAGGTGACCCCAGGCACATGGACCGTCACGCACAACGGGAGCCCAAGGGATTTGACCTGTCGCGCGTGGAAGAAGCCACAGCCACGCGTGACCGAGTGCATGTGCACGAGGTCGGGACGCTGGGCTTCAAGCCACCGGGTGAAGGTGGCAAAGTAGCGCGGCGGCGTTGTCCCTTGGACCTCATTCGTCGTGGGAGAGACGTCGATAGGATAGCGGTAGACCGGGACGTCGTCATACGCATAGTGTTGTTCCCGATCGTCAAGCGCTGGCGCGGCAATGGTAATGCGATACCCGAGCGCGATCAGGTCCCGTGCCAGGGTTTGCGTGTAGCGTTCCGTCCCACCCACGTTGTCGGGGTAATACCAGCCGAGCAGCAGGAGAATATGGCGGGGACCAGCGAGGGCTGACATTGGCACCACTCAGCCTCCCCTCGTGGCGCGGCTCAGGCGTATCTCCGACTCCACCTGAGCAATACGCAAAGTAGGCCCCAGCATGAAGCTCACACTGAAGGAAGTCGCAGCCCCGCGCTGGTCGCGGGCGATACGACACGAGCCAGCCGCCGAATCCGGGTATGGCTACGCCAGAGCGCACGGACGAAGCAGACAGTGAGTCGCCCGACAGCGTGTTGTTTGAGCACTGTCCAATTGAGCACATGCCCTCGATAGATTCGCCACAACTGGCGGTACCGTTCCCAGGCGGACTGACCAATCTTCCACCAAAAATAGTTGGCGTTATCCACGAGCATGGCGAGGTACCGCTCCTGACCGGCTCCATCTCGGACTCCTCCAACTCCTGGGGGGCGGTGGACGATACCCGCCGCTGGAGCATAGCGGATCGCGCCGCCCGCTTGCTTCACGCGATGGGAAAATTCGGCATCTTCGCCCAGCGCGAGACCATAAAAATTCTCATCAAACCCGCCCAACCGGAGAATCACTTCGCGACGAAATGACATATTCCCCCCTGAGGCCCAGGAGGTGAAAAATGGAAAATCCACATCCAAGGCCTTCTCCACTCCGGACATGAAGACGTGATAGCGATGAGGACCGATGTCAGCGCGACTGAGCAGCGCTTGCCCGGGAGCAAGGACTGGACCGGTCACACCCATCACGCGCGGATCGGCGTACTCAGCCACATGCGCGGTAAGAAACTCGCGCATCGGTTCCGCGTCGTCATCAACAAAGACCACGATCTCTCCGGAAGCGAGGCGAACACCATGGTTACGCGCTTTGGGTAGGCTGTCGTCAGCGTGGACATAGATCATGCGGTGCGCGGCGGCGGCGAGAAATTCTCTGGTTTCTTGGTCGTGCTGGTCGCTCGCGTCAATCACAATTAACTCGACCGGCTGATACGATTCCTCTTCGAGGAAGTAGCGGAGGAGGGTGCGCAAGGGCGCATCGCGGTGCAACGTGGGCACGACAACGGAGACGCGAGGGGGCTCGGTCGCGGGTGGCAGGTGGCGACTCGCCATGGGCGTGGAGGAAAAAGAGTTCATTGTTCACCTTCACGACAGGGGTGAGGTCCCGACTCTTGCGGGTTTCCACTCCTTGGGAAAGAGTGGGGTGACGAGACCTCGCGGCGGGTCGTAGCGGACAACACTCCCATCATAATCCGCTCATCCTGTGCCTTGCCGCACGTCCCAACCATTGTCGTCCTCGGCGATACCACGCCGCCAGCAACTCCGCGTGTCGATACCCCAAGAGCCGGGAAGCGAAAGAAAGCCCCCACGGGTCTTGGGGCACATAGCCGGGCCGCAGCCGTTGCAACGCCACGTGAGCGGCCTCGAACGTGGCACGGTCGGACATAGCACTCGCGCGCGCGACGTAACCGTACACCTTGACCAACGCCGCGCGGCGCTCGTCCCCCAGTCCGCCGTGTTGCAGCCACCATTGCTCGACCTCGCCCGCGTTCCACAAACAATCACGCACAAATCCGATCGGGTCGCGCGAGGATACCGACTCCGCGGCATGGACGCGATAGGAAGCCATGAGTCCCGGACAATGGACAAACCGCCCCCCATGCAACGCGCAGTCGAGGGCAAAGCGCGCGTCCTGAATGATCGGCAGGCGTTCATTCCACCCCCCCACCCGTTCGACGATCTCACGGCGAAACAAGTACGCCGCCGGGGGGCACCAAAAATCGGTGAACACCTCAAGCTCTGGGTTCTCGCTTACTCGGCGATCAACGCACGCCGCCGCCGCGAACTCGCCATCGGGTCGCGCTTGGAGGCGTTGCCATGCGCCATAGGCGACATCCGCTCCGCTGTCTTCCAAGACCGCCACCTGTGTCGCGAGTTTCCCTGGCTCCAGCAAATCGTCCGCATCCAGGTATTGCAGATAGCGCCCGCGTGCGAGCCCGGTGCCCACATTCCGCGCGCGACTCGGCCCCTGGTTGTCAGTGCGCACGAGGCGAATCCGCGGATACGCCGTGGCGACTTGGAGCGCCCCATCATCAAGCGAGCCATCGTCGATCAGGATCATTTCGCGCGTTGGTCCCTCCTGCGCCAGGACACTGCGCACGGTCTCACCGATCCACCGTTGCGCGTTAAAGTAGGGAATAATGACCGACACGTCAGGAAAAGACATTGAGATCACTCACTCCCCTCGCCCGCCAGTCTCGGCGAGCAGCGGCAGGATCAGCGCGCGCTTTTCCCGTGGGACCGCAAGGTAATTCCTGACCTCTGGATAGGCGTCGTGGACGCTGTGCGGGAGCAGGCGTCCATCGCGCGCGAACTCGAACCACTCATAGTCATATTGCTGGAGCATAAGGATCAGCTCGCGCGCGTGATACCCCCACGGTTGCGTCACCCAGTCGAGCACTTCACAGAGAATCAGCGGACGCGCGGAAGAGAGCACTCGCGACGCTCCCCAGAGTACGTCCCTTTCCCCCCCTTCGACATCAATTTTGAGCACATCCACGTGTTGAATGCGCTGCGCTTCGCAATAGGCATCCAATGTCGTCGTGGCGACTTGGACTTCTTGGGTCGGATGATCGATCCGCGGCGGCATCAGGCTATTCATGGTTTTGTATCCGCTCACGACAAAAAACGACTGGGTGCCACACCGCGCACCCAGCGCCAAGGGTTCAACAACAGCCGGCAAGCGGTTGAGTCGCAAATGGCAGTGAATCCGCCGCCGTTCGCGCGCGGACGGTTCAAAGAAGACGAGCCGGAGGTTGCCTGCCGCTTTTGCGCCAGCGACGATCCCGTAGAGGCCCTCGTAGGCCCCAATGTCGAACATACACATACCGGGCCGCACGATCCGACAGAGCATCTGTAACTCGGCCTCATCTGGTCCACGGTATTCCCAGAGCCGCTTGGTGCTATCAGAACCAGGAAGCACGTGGGACCACCAGAAGGACAGCGTGGTATCCGGTTGGTAGCGGTAAGACACGCGATTGAGCAGCACTGGCAGGGCAGCGACTCGCCTCCGTACGATGAAACAGAGCGCACGCCATTGGTCCACATACGATTTCTCGGTCAAACGCGTGAGTTGCTCGACAATTTTCATGGGGCGTTTCGTCCAGACTGTTGGGCTGACATGGTCACCCGTTCAGGCTCAGTGACCACGCTCGCCGTGCTCAGTATATGGATTTCCGCTCCATCATTGCGCCAATCGACCACACGATTCACGAGCGGTCGGAGCCAGCGGTTCACCCGGAAAACCAACGACCGCACGGGTTGGTACGCACCAAAGCCTCGCTCATAGAACTGGCGCTCTGACAGGGCCACCTGCCAGGGTGAAGGGACGGAATACGCCGAATAGGTCCGTTCTGTCGTGACGGAAAAGCCGCCTCGGTGCAGCACGTTGCGTAAGGCGGCAGGCGTATAATGGAAGGGATGCTCTTCCGGGTTTAGCATGTCCCACCGCCGCCCCACTTGTCGGGACCACAGCCCCTGCACATTCGGCACGACAATCAACAACATCCCCGCCGGTCGGACAAGCTCTCGCACTCGCGCCAGCGCCCCAATCGGGTCCGCGAGATGCTCAAAGGAGTGAATCATGGTCACCACGTCATAGCGCTCGGAGGTCGTGAACGCGGCCAAGTCCGCGCGAAAAAACCGCTGCTCATCGGCGGGAAACCCGTGGTACGCATCCAGGCCATGCGCGGTCCAACCATAACGCGCGAACTCACGCACGAACTCGCCTCGGGCACAGCCCACATCAAGCGCACGACCGGGTGGAAGATGGCGAAAATACCACCGAAACAATTTCTGGAAATACTTCACACGCGGTTGGCCGGGCTGGTCTGGGGTAAGATAATTCTGGTCGTCCGCGGGCCGCGTGACCGTGACCGTACGCCCCAGCCCACACACCGTACAGCGCTCAATATCCGCGTATTGTTCCTCAAAGGAAGCGCAATCGGGGCACTCAGGCAATAGGCGGTCGTGGCTCATGCGATTCCTCCAGCTTCAGTCATACTGGAGTCGTGCGCCCTCGGTACTCCGTGGTGAGCGCATCCAAGTCGGTGTGGCATTAGCCGTTGGTCCTCAAAAAATTCGCCGAGCCCCGCAGACGGGCCAGTTGTTGGCGGATACTCGTGGGCAGGAGCACTTGAGAATATCTCCCAATATGTTCCGCGGTCATGGGGCCAAGAAGCCGCGCGACGAGTCGATACCAACCATGTTGCCCTCCGAACCGCGGGGGCCCCAATTGCCAGGCTAACGCAAAGGCCTCCCGTGCCTGTTTATACGCGCCAGCGTGAAAGAGGAGACTCGCGAAACGGGCCGCGGCGTTCGCGAAAGAGGGGCGATAGCGAGCCGGCAGTTCCGCGTGCGTCAGGCGAATCGCGGTGACCAACGCGAGGAGCCCCTCGGTCTTGAACTGTCCTCTGCTGCGACTCAAGCTCTCTGGTCGCAACCGGATGGAGATCAGCGGAATCGGGAGCACCAGATACGCAATTCCCGTCGCCGCCAAGCGAATGTGGAAATCAAAATCCTCGCACAGCGGGAGCACTGCGCGCGGGCGAAATCCGCCGATGCGCAGACCGACTTCTCGCCGCAAGGTACTGGTGGGGGAAAGGATAATGCCTTCGATCGCGAAACGGGTTAAGTCGGGCTCCGCCGCCAACCGCGCGAGTCCCATGATCTGGTCGGCGACGACCCGGCCATCCCCGAACGAAGACATCTCGGTTAACACCAGATCGACCTGAGCAGTCCGCAAGGCGGTCCGTACCTGCTCACACCAGCGAAGATCAAACAGATCGTCGGCATCGTGAAAATGGACAAACTCGCTCCGACTCTCCTTGAGCAATTCATTGCGGGCGGCACCCAGCCCGATGTTCTTGGTCCCCCGCAGAACGCGCACCGGCATGTCGGAGGGAATATAGCGCGCGGCGGGATCAGCCGAGGCGTCGTCATAGACAAGAATTTCGTCCGGTCGGTCACTCTGCGCGAACACGGAGTCCAGACACTCGCGCAACAGCGGGCCTTCGTTGTAATAGGTAATCAGGACGCCGATGGTCGGATTCATGGCTAGGCTCTGGGTTCAGGGATCGTCACTTCGATAATGACGTTTTCTTCTGTCCCGTCGGGCACGGGATGTTCATAGGGTAACTGGGTTGTCGTAAAAGAGACGCCGAGGGACTCCAACAATGCCGCCAGTTCGCGTCCGTTGACGCGGTTGTCCCACGCCCCTTGCCCTATGGCCAATCGTTCTTCGTGAGTCGGCAGGCGGAACAGCACCACGAACACCTTGTGCCGGGCGACGCGGACCGCTTCCCACACTGCGGGGCGGTAATCTTCCAAATGCTCCAGAATGTGGCGACACAGCACCACATCGACAGAGCCGTCAGGCAGCGGGATCTGGGTAATATCTCCTTTGCGGATGTCCATGCCGGGGAATTTTTGCCGACACCCCGTGAGCATGACATCACTCGCGTCCATGCCGAGGTAGTGAACCGGCACCTGATCTCGCTGAAACCCTTCATACTCCACCCCCGGTCCACAGGGAATATCGAGCAGCCGCAACCCTGGATGCGCGGTCAACCACGTCCGCATCCAGCGACGCGACGGATGGTCAATGCCATCAATGGGGTCGCGCAAAAAGCGGTCGCGCAGATATTCTGGGTCTTGCGCGTCCCACCAGGTGTTCGATTGTCCCTTCAGCCGGCGGGTCACCACGGTCCACACCCGCCGGACCAAGCGATACAGCGGTTGCGCCTGCTGGTAGAGAGGTGCTGGTAAAAGCTGGCGCGCGAGCTGGCGATACGATGAATTCATTCTCTCTCTTATCCTATGTTGCGAGCGCGCGGCGTCGCTAGCGTTCTTCACAAAGCACTCAGCGCGGTCGCTCTCTGTTCATCGACCAATTCGATGTCTACTTTACAGGGAATGTTCAGCACTCCCGCCCAGTCGTCCAAGGAACGACTTAAAGGAGGCGTGGCCACGAGCATGTCTGGCACGCCGTCCCAGACGTGCACTATCTCGTGTTGCTCACGCAGGCTCAACAGCCATTGATAGGCTCCCGGCCGCAAGGGCAAGGAAGACAGGGAATAGATAATCTCGTGATGTCCAGGAGCAAAGTCGAGTTCTTGGGTATCGGTCCCCCAGAGCAGATGGCGATCGGCATTGTAGAGGGCGATGCCGTGCGAGGCGCGCCGCAAGCGCTCATAGACCATCAGGTCGAATTTGATGCGCACGGGACCAAACGTCTCCAGTTGAGTCACTTCCGCCCCCCGTGGTTCCAGAATCTCCCATCCACAGAATCGGGCCTTGGTGTGGTGCGCCCCAGGCCGAGAGTCGTTGTCGCGCGCGGTGGCGGCCATGGCCGTTTCATACGCGCCAATGACGGTATGTGTCGGCCCCTGCGCCCGCACCTGTCCATTGTCAATCCAGAGACTCCGCGTACATAACCGCCGCAGTTGATTCAACTGATGGCTGACCAGAACAACAGTGCGGCCCCCCTTCGCCACACTACCCATCTTCCCCAAGCACTTCCGCTGAAACGCCACGTCGCCAACCGCGAGCACCTCATCCACGAACAGAATTTCGGGATCAAGATGCGCCGCGACGGCAAAGGCCAGCCGCACGTACATGCCGCTGGAGTAATGTTTCACTGGGGTATCGAGGAACTGCTCGACTTCAGCGAAGGCGACAATCTCGTCGAACTTGCGCGTAATCTCGGCTTGCCTCATCCCCAGAATCGCGCCATTGAGGTAGACGTTCTCGCGCCCGGTCAGCTCTGGGTGAAATCCGGTACCGACTTCCAGCAGAGACCCGACGCGCCCATACACGGTGGCGTGCCCGGAGGTGGGCTTGGTGATCCGTGAGAGAATTTTAAGTAACGTCGATTTGCCCGCGCCATTACGGCCTACGATGCCCACTACTTCCCCTGCTTCGACGGAGAACGAGACGTCCTTGAGTGCCCAGAAATGGCTGGGGGCTGGGGGCTGGAGACCGGACTGAACATCAAAGGCGACGACTTGATCTGTATTCGTGTAGCGGCGTTCTCGCCACAGACGAAGCGGGGCGCCCAGCGCGCGCGCCAATACGTCTCGCAACGCGCGATACGGTTCTCGCTCGCCAATGCGGTACTGTTTCGCTAGTCCTTCGACCTGAATCGCATATTGTGACATCAGTTGTTCTTCTTCATCCCAAATCCGCAATCCCAAATCCCCAATCCGCAATTCTTTCACATCGTATCCACAACCGTCTCTTCCGCTCGCTGAAAATACCGCAACCCGGTCACCAAGATGACCACCATGCCGATCGCCGACGCCACCGCCAGCAGGAGACTCGGCGGCGACCCAGAGCCCGTCAGGGCCCAGCGAAATCCACTAATCACTCCGACCATCGGGTTCAGTCCATACAACCACTGCCACTCCGATGGCACTAAACTGGTGGGATACACCACGGGTGAGGCAAACATCCACAGTTGAATACAAAATGGAACCACGAATCGGACATCACGGTACAGCGCATTTAACGCGGCTAACCAGAGCCCCACGCCTAACGCGGTCACCACCGTCAACAAGAGCAACAACGGCAACAGCAGGACGGCAGGCGTTGGCATGATTCCATACCAGACGAACATGCCAATCAGTACGCTGAAAGCCACGGCGAAATCCACCAGCCCCGTCGTCACCGCCGCGATGGGCAGGATCAAGCGAGGAAAGTAGACTTTCGTGATTAAGCGTTGGTTTTCCACCATGCTGTTCGTCGTGCTGGTGAGCGCTTGCGCGAAGTAGTTCCAAGGCAGGAGCGCGCTGTAGAAAAAGATGGGATACGGCAACCCATCCGAAGGAATCTTCGCTAAGCCACCGAAGAAAATGCTGAACACCACCATCGTCATCACCGGTTGAATAATCGCCCAGGCAGCACCGACCACTGTTTGTTTGTAGCGCACTTTGACGTCGCGCCACACGAAAAAATAGAGCAGCTCGCGATACTCCCACAGCTCGCGAAAATCGACGCGCACCCCGCGCGCCGTCGGTTCGATGCGGAACACGGGCAGTTGTTCTTCCTGCTGAATGGGTACGGTTCCTGGCATGGTTGTCCTGAAGTAAGCGTTTAGCCCTCAGCCATCAGCTTTCAGCAAAAATAAGGAGTCGGCATCCTGGGGACTCTGGATCGTGTCAGCAGTTGGGCAAAATTTTCCACGTTTTCCTGTCTGGCTGACCGCTGAAAGCTGAATGCTTGCATCCTCAATTACCCAATCGCACCCAACACCGTCAGTGCCCACGCCCGCGACCAGTGCAGCCGCCCCTCGCGAAATTGTTGCCATAAGCGGCGGACCACATCGCGATCAACACCGGTGGCCCGCATCGCCAGCGGTTCAAGTTCGTCGGCGTACTGCCGCATCCAGCTTTGCATCGGCACCGTGAAACCTCGCTTCGGCTGCTGACTCGCCTTCCGTACCATCTCGTCGCCAAGGGCCCGCACGAGGACGGGCTTGTTTTCACGTGGGTTCATCTTGTCGGTCGCCGCCATCCGCCGCACCGCTTCCACTATCGTGTGATCGAGATAGGGCACCCGTACCTCAATGCTGTGCGTCATACCCAACACATCGGCATCACGTAAGAGTTGGTCGTGGAGGTAGCGTTGCATTTCGGCATCGTTGAAAAGCTGCCGCTCCTCCCCGTTCTCGCCATTGGCATAGGGTGGAGGAGGCAGCACCTGTTCGACCATCGCCCGGCACTCAGTTGCCGAAAGACCAAGGAGTTGCTGAATCTGCTCAGGCGCGAAGAAGCCGCGAATCAGCAGGTATAACTCCCGCCACGCCGATCCGCCATTCTTGAGGTAAGCGAATCGCTGCCAGCGCTCCTGCCCGACAAGACGACCATAAGCCGACACGCCATTCGCCAACGCCTGACGGAGAAACGGGGGCAGCAGGGCCAGCCATCGGCCCGGCTGCTTCGCCAGCCAGCGATAGTGGCGATAGCCCCAAAAGACTTCGTCCGCTCCCAGTCCCGACAACGCCACCGTCAACCCGGTCGCGCGTGCCGCCTGGGCGACAAAATAGGTGTTCACCCCATCGTTCGTCGGCTGATCAAGCGCCGCGAATATCCGTGGCAATTCTCGTAAAAAGTCAGTATCGCGGACAAGCACTTCACGATGATCCGTCTGAAAATAGGCAGCCATCGCTCGCGCGGCCCGCGCTTCACTGCCGCCTTCTTCGCTGTAAGAAACCGTCAAGGTGCGCACTGGTGACGATTGGGCGCGGCGTGCTAACGCCACGAGTCCCGCGGAATCCACTCCGCCACTGAGAAACACGCCGAGTGGCACTTCACTCAAGAGATGTCGCGCCGTCGAATCTTCGAGTAGCTGGCCAAGCTCGGCCAGAGGGAGGGGCGGCCCACCGTCATTCCCGGTGGGAGGAGGACTCCAGTAGGTATGGCACGCCGGCTCACGGTCTTGGACAATCAGATACTGACCGGCGGGAATGCTGGCAACGTGTTTGAGCATCGTGCGCGGTGCCGGAATCGAGCCGAGCAGCAGAAACCCGGTCAGCGCGTCCCGATCTCGGTCTTCTGAAACGAGCCCACTCGCACGCAAGGCTTTCACCTCGGAGGCGAAAATGAGGCCCTCCCCATCCGCGAGCCGCGCATAATACAAAGGTTTGATCCCTAGTCGATCACGCACCAAAATCAGTCGTCCTCCCGTCATCGCCCCGTGCTCGGATCGAGGCCGCGCATCGTACAACGCGAACGCGAACATCCCCTGCAGGCGTTCCAGCACGCCGGCGATCCCCCACTCTTCATAGCCATGCACGATCACTTCGGTGTCAGTGTGTGAGCGGAAGGTGTGTCCTTTCTGCTGGAGTTCGGCCCGCAACGCGGAGAAGTTGTAGATTTCCCCATTGTAGGTGATCCAGATGGTGCCATCCTCATTGCTCATCGGCTGCTGTCCGGCTTCGGACCGATCAATGATGGCCAGGCGGCGATGACCAAGCACCACCTGCGATGCGGGAACCAACAGCCCTTCACCGTCCGGCCCGCGATGGATTTGTGCTCGTAACATCCGTTGCACGGCGGAGACATCCTTGGTGGTCACGGCCACGTGGGGGCGAAAGAGTCCGGCGATTCCACACATATTGGCTACGACACGCGTTTTTCCATCAACTCCCGCAGGGCGGTATATTCCCGTTGGAAGGTCGCGTCGTTCGGTTGTAAGACGAGCGCCTGCATGAAGGCTTTCTCCGCCTCGAAGAACCGGTACCGCCCGCGCTCCGCCACCCCTAAATGATAGAAGGCGCTGGCGGCGGAGGGATCAAGGGCGGTCACTTTGCGCCAAATCAGCGCCGCTCGGTCGAAATTGCGTTCTTGTAAATAGAGATGACCAAGTCGCGCATGCGCCTCAAGGGACTCCGGACGTATCTCTAACGCCCGCGACAGCGCATCCTTGGCGGCTGAGAAGTCGCGCTTCGCTTGCGCGGCCGCGGCAAACCCAAGCCATAACTCGAAAGGATCAAGGCCATTGCCAATCCCTTCGGCCACCATGGCTTTCGCCGCGTCGAGATTCGACTCCGCCGCGACATGATTCACAAGCAGTTGATACATACGCGGGTCAGAGGGCGTGAGCGCCACCGCCGAGCGCAATGCCTGTTCCGCGTTCCGCATGTCCTGGGCGCGTTGATAGGCTTGACTCGCTTGCACTAACCACGAGGCTTTCTCCCGGACCCGGCTCTCGGCGCGGGCGGCATCTTCATAAATCCTCGCTTGATCGCCAAACCGTCCGAGAGCGGCGTAGAACTGCCCCAGACTCGCCCGTGCCCCACCCTTCCCTACCTTCAAAGCCCACCGCAACCCCTCTTCAATGGCCGCTTGTTCCTCCACCGGCAACCACGGCACGATGCGGGGCCGGAGATAAATATGCGCCGCCCCCTCTGGGGTATGGAACACCGAGAGGGTCGTCTGCTCCAACCCTTCTTTTTTCTTGCCCTCGCGAAAGAACGTGGCCGCGTAGAGATCACGGGCATACGCATGGCGCGGTGATAACCATAAGGCGGCGGCCAAGGCCGCCTGTTGCAGCGCGAGAGGAGCCTCCCGCGCACCAAGACGCGCGAAAGCAAGATGGAACGGTACATGCATCGGGTGGGCATCAATGGCGGCTCTCGCTTCGGACAGGGACGCGGGCTCCTGAAGATGGTAAGGATGTGGTATCTGCTCTTGCTGAAGCGCCAGCACAATGAGCGCGCACGCGCCACCAGTCACTCCCAGCGCGAACGCGCGTGGTCGCCAGTGGTTCCATCCGCCACTCCAGACCGGGAGACCAGACACATTGGACTCCGCCCATACTCGCGAAGCCGATCGCGAAGGAGACACGATCGTGCCCTCTTTTTCTCGTGTCTCTCGCTGCGCGAGGCGCACGAGCAGACCGAGCACGATAGTGCACAGAACGGCGATCGCGGGAATCTGCAAGTTGAAATCCATCATTTCGTGAACCGCGATCACCCCAAGCGATCCACCAAGGCCGATCAAGAGCGGGCGTATCGTCACCGACGCGGCACGCACCCCAGCCCGCACCCGTTTCCAAACCACCACCACGAACCAGGCAAGCAATCCCAGCCCCACCAGCCCCATTTCAGCGGCGAACTCGACATAGTCATTGTGCGCCTCACGAAAGTACCCACCCGGTAACTCCGTCCGTTGGTAATGAGGGAAGGTGGTGGACCACGCCCCAAGGCCAACACCCCAGAGCGGAAAGTCGCGCAGCATCGTGACCGTATCGAGAGCGAGCATGACCCGCGTGAGACCGCTCACTTCTCCCTGAAGGGTATCGTCCAACCGCGCATCCATTTGTTCTCTCGCGGCGACGCCGACAAACGCGAGCGCCAGCATGAGCGCGAGCGTCAGACCCACCACCGTCCCCCATATCGAAGAGCGTCCGGGCGCGGTGCGAAAGGTACGCTGGGCCGCTCGCCGCCCCCAGAGAACGATGCCGCCGCCGAGCGCTAACCCAATCCATCCACCGCGTGAGTTACTCAGCAGAATCCCCACGCCAATGAAAAAACCGATACTGCCCCACAGCAGACGAAACGCGAAGGCGACCCGCGCCGGCACCAACGTGGTCGGAAACAGCGCCGCCGTCAGCGCCACCGGAAAAATCACCGCGAGATAGCTCGCGAAATGCGAGTAGTTCACGAACGGTCCCTGCGCGCGTAGCGTGGTCACCGTCTGTGCTCCGCGCCAGTCATACGGGACAAAGAACCACAGCAATTTGCCGTTCCAGGAAAAACATTGCACGATCCCCAGCAGCGCGATGAGCCCACCGGCAAACAGGATCGTGAGCACCACCGCCCGCACGAACCGCGCCTCCGCCTCGCGCGCGCGCCCCGGCCCACCGTCACCCACGGGATACCCACCAGTGGGATACCCCACGATGAGCGCGAAGAGCGTGACGTACGCGATGAGCTTCAACAGGGACGTCCACGTCAACAGCGGCGCGGGAGTCAATGGCCGCCACGTCTGGACCAGTAGAGGAGTCGTCGGGGTCGTGGCAATGGCCGCACCGGCCTCGCGCTCCGTGCGCGGCGCATCGCCACGGGCAGACGCGACTTGTGGTGGCACCTCACTCGGAGTGGGGAGCACAACCCACTCGGCGGATTCTTCAGACCGAGGCGTGGACATGATCGGCTCGTTGTACATCACCTGTCGCGGCCATCCGGGCAGCACCTGGCTATAGAGTGTATACGTCGCGGGCGAGACCACGCGCAGAACCGCAGGAGGAAGTGGACAGAGTTGCAAGAGAACCACCCC
>JANMSE010000182.1:0-10613 GCA_031389045.1 Deltaproteobacteria bacterium
GCGGAAGAAGCTAAACGCGCGGCGGAAGAAGCTATTCGTGCCGCGGAACGATCGACGCGCGGTTTCGAGAAAAGCCTGACCAAATAAGGCGACCGTCTTGCCTGTTTGTCTCCACCGTTGTTTCGTGCGGGACAAGGAAAACTCCTTGTCCCGCTGCTTATGAGCCCCATGCCTGATCTGGGTGGCCTATCTCCTCTGCCAAGAGCAAGTGGCATCCTGCTGCATGTCTCTTCTCTTCCCGGCCCCTTTGGCATTGGGGATGTCGGGCCTGAAGCCTGCCGCTTTGTTGATTTCCTCGCCGATCACCACCAACAGCTCTGGCAAATCCTGCCCCTGGGACCCACCAAAGGTGGCAGTGCCCACTCTCCTTATGATGCCCTGTCCGCCTTTGCTGGCAATCCTCTCTTCATCAGTCCAGAATCGCTCGTGCAAGACGGCCTCTTACCAGCCTCGGCTCTGCGCGAAATGTCAGCTCTGTCGGAAGGCGTAGTCAATTACTCCGAAGCGAGTGCACGAAAATTGGCGCTGTTTCACCTCGCCTCGGAGCGATTCACTCGTACTGCTTCTCCGGTGCAACAGGCTGCCTTCTCGGACTTTTGCGAGCGGCACCGCTGGTGGCTCGATGACTATGCGCGGTTCATGGCGCTGCGCGATGCCTGTCACGAGCAGGCGTGGTTCGCGTGGGAACCTGACCTCGTGCGTCGCGATCCCGCGACCCTGACACAATGGGAATCCACACACGCCCACGATATTCGCTTTCATCAGCATCTGCAGTTCTTCTTTTTCACCCAGTGGGAGCGGCTCAAAACCTACGCCAACCAACGAAGAGTGAAACTAGTCGGCGATATTCCCATCTACGTTGGGCTCGACAGCGCCGAGGTCTGGGCAAATCCCGACCTCTTTGTCCTCGACCGACAGACCTACGTCCCGCGGTTCGTTGCCGGAGTGCCACCAGATTATTTTAGTGAGACGGGACAGCGCTGGGGCAATCCTCTTTATCGTTGGAGAGATGAGGACAATCGCCCAGTGGAATCGGTATACACATGGTGGAGTCAACGGTTCCGGGCAATCTTTACATTGGTGGATATTGTGCGGATTGACCACTTTCGCGGGTTTGAGGCGTATTGGGCCATTCCCTCGGAAGAAGAGACCGCGATCCACGGCCAGTGGATGCCGGGACCAGGGGCGGAATTGTTCACGCGGGTCCAAACGGAACGTGGTGAACTGCCGGTGATTGCTGAGGACCTGGGGATTATCACCCCGGCAGTTGACGCGCTCAGACGCCAATTCGGATTTCCTGGCATGAAGGTGTTGCAATTCGCCTTTGGCGGTGATTCCCGTAACCCGTATTTGCCGCACAACTACACCGATCCTCGCTGTGTGGTGTACACCGGCACGCACGACAATGACACGGTCCAAGGCTGGTTCCACGCGCTCCCATTCCAAGACCAGTCCGCCGTGCTCCGCTATCTTGGGCGAGCTGAGGCGACAGAAATCCATTGGGACCTGATTCGTTTGGCGCTCGGTTCGATCGCCACGCTTGCGATTGTTCCATTGCAAGACATTCTTGGACTGGGAAACGAAGCTCGGATGAACACCCCCGCACAGACGCAAGGGAACTGGACGTGGCGGTTCTTACCCGGAGCCTTAAGTCCGGAGATTGGTGCTCGCTTGGCGGAGATGACCAGTATCTACGGTCGAGACGTTGCGTAGCCTCGCCGCTGTTGGGAACCCCGATCATTCATCGGGATATTGAGTGCCATGAAACCAACAACTGCCCCGCGCGCTCCCGAAACCGACCTCATGGAGCAGTACCATAAGGTCAAGGCCCAGCATCAGGATGCGCTCCTCTTTTTCCGCATGGGTGACTTTTACGAGATGTTTTATGACGATGCGGCGATTGGGGCGCGTGAACTCGACATCGTGCTGACCGCGCGTCCTCAAGGGAAACAACGCGAACGGGTCCCGCTTTGTGGCATCCCGCATCACCGTCTGGAATTCTACCTCACCCGACTGATCGAGAAAGGCTACAAAGTCGCTATTTGTGAGCAACTCGAAGGGCCTCAACGAGGGAAAAAAGTCATCGCGCGCGATGTCGTCCGCGTCGTCACGCCTGGGACCCTCTTCGAGGTAGGCGGAAAGGAACGGACCATCGCCGCGCTCCTCCCGATTCGTGATCGGCTGGGCGCCGCGTTTTTGGAGTTAGCCACCGGTGAGTTTCTCGTGGCGGAGACCACCTGGAGTGACCTGCCAGCCTTACTGACTACACATCAACCGCATGAGGTGCTGCTTCCCACCGGCGTGTCGTTTGATGCGCGGACCTTCTCTGGGGTTTTTGTCACCGAGCGTTCACCAGACACGTTCGCGACCAAGAAGGCGCTTGAGGTGCTCAGGGCGTCTTTTGGTCAAGAAGTGGTGGCATCCCTCAGTCAAGCCGACCGGCATGCGCTCGGCGCCGCCGGCGCACTGTTGGGGTATGTCAAGGAAACCCAGCGCGATTTTCTTCCTCACCTCAAAGCTCCTCACCCGTATCGGAGTGAAGAGTTTGTGTGGCTGGATGCGCGGACGCAGCGCAATCTCGAATTGGTGGAAACCTTGTTGGAAGGGAGTGAAACCGGGTCGCTCTTCGGCGTCCTCGATACCACCCAAACTCGCATGGGGAAGCGGCGTTTACGCACGTGGCTCTTGCATCCACTCCTCAATGTGGCGGCCATCCATGAACGACAAGAGGCCATCGCGACGTTGGTGACGCAGAGCCGCCCGCGCACGGAGTTACGTCTTCTCCTCTCCACGGTTCTTGACCTCGAACGACTCACTTCTCGTATTACCTCAGCGATTGCCACCCCACGAGACCTGGTGGCGTTGCGGGCCTCTCTCGCGCCGTTACGGCAGGTGCGTGCGGTACTAGAGCCCGCTACGGCTGCTCTTCTGCATTCGTTGTGGGAACGCCTCGATTGCTTGGACGACGTGGGCGCGGAAATTCAGCGGGTGCTGCTTGATGAACCACGGGCAGTGGCGAAGGAAGGGGGCCTCATCCGTGCCGGGGTTTCCGCGGAACTTGACGAACTGCGCTCGATCCAAACCGATGGCAGCACCTGGTTAGCCAAGCTGGAAGAACAGGAACGGAAGCGCACTGGCATTCCGAATCTGCGTGTCGGCTTCAACCATGTCTTTGGCTATTATCTGGAAGTGACGAAATCCTATTTGTCACTGGTGCCCAAGACGTACACACGCAGACAGACACTCGTCAATGCCGAACGATTTGTGACAGAGAAGCTCCGACGATTTGAGGAGAAGCAGCTTTCCGCCACCGACCGTGGTCGGCTGCTAGAGGACAAGCTGTTTCTTCAACTCCGCGATCACGTCGCCGCGCAAGCGAGCCGCGTGCGACAGACGGCGGAGGTGCTGGGGATAGTGGATGCCCTCGGCGCTCTCGCGGAAGTGGCGGCGAAGAAGGGCTGGAAACGGCCAATCGTGGATGAGTCCTCCAGCATTCACGTGACAGAAGGTCGTCATCCAGTCGTTGAAGCCGTGAGTGGCACCTTCGTGCCGAATGATCTGTCTCTGGACGACCAAACGCCTTTCTTACTCCTGACCGGCCCCAATGCGGCGGGCAAGAGCACCTACGCGCGACAAGCGGCATTGTTGGTGATTCTCGCGCAGATGGGCGGTTTTCTCCCCGTGGAACAGGCCGTCATCGGCGTGGTTGATCGTATCTTCACACGCGTGGGCGCGGTCGATTTTCTGGCGCGTGGGCTGTCAACATTCATGGTCGAGATGCAGGAGACGGCGACTATCCTGCGGCACGCCACCGCGCGTAGTTTGGTGATTCTCGATGAAGTGGGGCGCGGGACTGGCACGTCCGATGGACAGGCGATCGCGCAAGCGGTGGCTGAGCTGCTAGCACGGGAGGTAAAGGCAAAGACGATTTTCACCACGCATTACCACGAACTGGCTCGGCTCGCGGATAGCATTCCAGGGATCGTCAATGCGCGTCTCGAAGTGCGAGAGGGCGAGGATGAGGTCACCTTCCTCTACAAAGTCGTGCCCGGAGCGGCGCAACAGAGTTATGGGGTGTATGTCGCGAAACTCGCGGGGCTTCCGCCGCGGGTGATCGAACGAGCCAAAGAACTCCTCGCCGGATGGGAGCGCGAAAAAAATCCCCTCTTGCTTGGATCGAATGGGCAGGGTCCACAACCTGGGAACGCCGTAACGGCGGGGCAAAGTGTTCAAGGTCAAATGTCGGTCATCCTGGAACGACTGACCCAGGTTGATCCTTTGCACACGACGCCGATGGAAGCTCTGATGCTCTTGGCGGAATTACGGAAACTGGCTGAGGGGGCGGACAAATCGTGAGTGCGTGGAGGTTGGGCAAATGCGCGACCTTACCCCGCCACAACTATTTCTCAATGAGTGAGATCGCCCCATTCGGACACAAATCGACCGCTTCTTCAGACGTAAAAGGTAAAGCGTCAAACGTAAAAGGACAGTGAAGGGGAGGGTGGTTACTCCTGGCGCTTTACGTTTTACGATGCCGCATGGCTATTCGCATCCTTTCTCCCGATATGCAACAGAAGATCGCGGCTGGTGAAATCGTTGAACGCCCCGCGAGCGTCGTGAAAGAACTCATCGAAAATGCGCTGGATGCGGCGGCGGATACGATCCGGGTGGAGATTCAAGAGGGTGGACGGCGACTGGTGAAAGTCACCGATAATGGTGTCGGCCTCGCGCCCGATGATATGCGCCTCGCCTGTGAACGCTTCGCGACCAGTAAAATCGCGAGTGAGAACGACCTGTATGCCGTCCGCACCTTCGGCTTCCGTGGTGAAGCCTTGCCGAGTATCGCCTCCGTATCGCGCATGCGGATACTGACGCGCGAGCGCAACGCGCTCTTGGGCATCGAAGCGCGCTTTGACGGGGGGAAATTGCTCTCGTCGCAAGAGGCTGGTGCCCCGGTTGGGACGACAGTCGAGGTGTGGGATCTCTTCTACAATACTCCCGCGCGACGACAGTTCCTCCGTGGTCTCCGGACTGAATATGGCCACATCATGGGTGTGGTGACCCGCTTTGCCTTGGCTTTTCCGGAGAAGAGTTTCTCTTTGTCTTTTGACGGACGCGAGGTGTACGCCTTTCAACCGAGTTCCGCGCCAGAACGGCTGGCGGCCTGCTTTGGGCGCGAAGCCGCGACGAATCTCGCGGAATGTGAGAGTACCGGTCTTGCCGGCCGAGTCTGGGGATTCGTGCTTGCCACCCAGGAAGTGTGGCGGCGACGGTACTACTTCTTTGTCAATCGTCGAGCGGTACGGAATCGCACGCTTTATCGGGCGGTGCGTGATGCCTTACCGGGTGAGGGAGGGATGGTCGTGCTGTTTGTGGAAGTCCCGCCCTCGCAAGTCGATGTGAATATCCATCCCGCCAAGACTGAAGTCCGTTTCCGTGATGACGTGGCGCTGTATGACCTCGTGCGTGGCGCCCTGCAACGACGCGCCTTACCGGCATGGTTGCAAAACGAGCGTGTTGCTGAACAACAAGCCACGTATGGGAGCGACGAGGGTAACAATAAGTTCTCACCGCTGGGTCAGGTCGAGAACACTTTTCTGTTGACGCTGGCGGAAGGGCACCTCTACCTCGTGGACCAACATGCGGCGGAAGAGCGCGTGCTCTACGAACAACTGCGAAACGGTGCCGTGCAACGGCGTGAATTGATTGCTCCACAGGTCGTGACCCTTTCGGTCGAGGAGCGCGCGTTCGTTGATGCCCACCAGACCGAGTTCGCGACGCATGGTTTTCTCGTTGAACCGTTCGGCCCCCAGGTCATCGCGTTGCGTGCCATTCCTGAGTTCGTTGAGGTGAAGGCATCGTCCCTACTTTTTGCGCGCTTGCTGACTCGTGTGCGTGCCCAGAAAGAAGACTTCTCGCAGGCACTCGCCTGTCTCGGAGCGGTGAAAGCTGGACAAGTGCTGGCACCAGAAGCCCAGGCGCGGCTGCTACAACGCTGGTCACAGGTCGCCAATCCACACGCCTGCGCGCATAATCGCCCGGTTTATTTCCGGCTCTCGCTTGATGAGGTGCGGCGCAAAGTGGGTCGCACGGGGTTGAGCTGCGAGTTCGATCAATCGCCAGAGATTGCCGAACGCCTGGGCGCGAGGTAAAACCCGACCGTGGGTGAGACGAGACAATCCGAGACCAATGGAGGTGCGGGAGTATGCGGACTTTCCATGCAACTTTGCTCCTGATCTTTCTCTTACTGAGTGGCGTGGACGCACACGCGGCACGACTCCAGTTGTCGTGGACGGATAACTCTTTCAACGAACGCGGCTTCAGCATCGAACGGCGTGAAGGCGGGGGCGGGACGTTCTCGGTGATCGCGACCCAAGGGGCCAATGTGGAATTGTACTCCGATAACGGGCTGCTCCCCGCGACGGCATACTGCTACCGCGTGCGTGCGTTCAATGATACTGGCCTCTCTGGATACTCGAACGAGTCCTGTACCACGACATCGCCGATCGAGATGAGCTTTGAGGGACCCAGTGACACGCAGTCCGTTGCTGGGCTTGGTGTCCTCCGCGGGTGGTCATTTGACGCGAGATCGGGTCAACAGATCAAGGAACTGAAACTTTTCATTGACGACACCCAAGTCCTGACAATCCCGTGCTGTTCCCCCCGTGGTGATGTGCAGGCCGGGTTTCCGCTGTTGCCCGCGCAGAACACGCTTAATAGTGGGTGGGGGAGCGCGGTGAATTGGGGGGCGCTAGCGAGCGGCACGCATGTCGTGCAACTGCGTGCTGAGAGTACGTCTGGACAGACCCTTGCGACGGACCGACACACGATCACGGCGGTCCGATTCGCGGATTTTTCGTTTGTTGATCTGTTCTCTTTAACGCAAGCCGCGGTGCGGGTTGACGGGAATGATCTCGTGGTCGAGAGGGTCGTCGTGCGTGATAAAAACTCACAGCGTCAAGCGCACGTGACCATGCGCTTGCGCTGGCTGAGCAATGAACAGTCATTTCGCATGGTCGCGACCGAGACCACTGCCCAAGCCGCCGCCCCGCGTTCGATCTTGTCGCCGGTATGGGCCGCTTTGAGCAAAGGGCTTCCGCTGGGTCCCGCCGTGGCCGCCGCGCAGTCGAGCCCGCCTATCCTGGGGATGATTGAGAGCCCAGGATTTGGGCAGGTCAGTGCGGGGATCGGGGTGCTACGTGGGTGGGTGTTCTCCGGGGATTCAGCCGCGACAATCCGCACGATTCAGGCGTTTGTCGATGGCCAGCCGATTGGGACGCTGCCGTGTTGCTCCGCGCGGGGAGATGTTGGTGCCTCCTTTCCGAATTATCCCGCGGCGGGTAACAGTGGATGGGGCGCGGTGGTGAACTTTGGGGCGTTGCCGACCGGTCCCCATACGATCCGTATCCAGGTGACGGATTCGCGCTCGATGACACAGACATTTGAACGTCGGATTGAGACGATTCGCATTGGCGACGCCGCGTTTGTCGATGACCTCAGTCTCGCCGACGCGACCGCACGCATCGAGGAGGAAGACATTGTCGTCGATGGCGTCCACGTGAGAGATGCCGCAACGCAAGAAACCTACGATGTGACCCTCCGCTTACGCTGGGTTGAGAACTCCCAATCACTGGGGATCATCGCGGCGACCGCGTTGTGAGCGTGCTCGACGATTCCCCCCGTCGCGACAACCGTTCAAGAAACGAAACCGACGCTTATGGATAAAACGCTACAAAACCTGTTGACGCTCGCGCGTGACGGCGGCATTGAGCGACGCAGCGCGGCGTTGCTCGTGGTTGGGGCACTCAAGCTCGATGACGAGCCTGTCCTTGACGTGGTTCGCGTCGCGCTTGAGAACGGCAATATCATCCTCAAGGACTACGCGTTGCGCTATTGCGAGGAGGTGCGGCCAAAAGCGTGCATCGCGTGGCTCTTGCCATTGCTGCACGACAGCGAAAAAGAGATGGCCGAACGCGCCGTCCGGTTGCTGTCGAGCTTGGGGCAAGCGGTGGTCCGTCCACTCATGCAGCAGGCGAAGACCGCGAATCGCGCCTGGTATCTACGAGCCGCGCAGGTGTTGGGTGCCGTTCGTGGCAAGGCGGCGTGGCAGGGATTGTTGCAGCTCCTGCTTGGCGGGGACACGGAAGTCAACAAGACTATTTGTGATTTGGTGGCGACGACCGTGCGTGATCTGGATGAGAAAGAGCAAGGGATTCTGTCCGACGAGATCGAGGCATTCGCGGTCACGCTCAACCCCCACGAGCAACGGGCCGCGACGATTTCCGCGATCCGCTTGCTTGGTACCCTCGGACGGCCACAAGCCCGCAAATGGCTGATTGGCTTTGTCGGGAGCGAGCACCACCATACGGTGCGTTTCCATGCCCTCGTCGCGCTCCTGCATTGTCTGCGTGGACAGGATTTGCAGAAGGGAGAATTCGCTCGCTTACTCCCAGTGTTGGAAGAAAAGGAGTTTGCCGACACCGTGCGGTTGACGTTGGATTTGCTTGAGGCCCATGAGCTGCCGGAGGAGTATCAGCCGGTCCTCGCGCGACTGGTGGAAAGTCCGCATGTCGCGGTGCAAAAATTCGCGTTACGGAAAATGGGCGAGTTTGACTCGCCTGCCGTGGTGCGCACGCTGGTCCAACAGCTTGACGATCAAGAGACGGCGCGTCGTGATGCCGCCGCGCGTTCGTTGCGCAAAATTCCCACCGCTCGCGCGGCACTCACGAAGGAATTCCTCGCCTGCGAGGAACCCAGTAAGGCATGGGTGATCGCCGAAATTCTTCCGGTCTACGAAGGGAAATGGAAACGCGACACGCTGGACGGGGTCTGGAAGCGCCTGGAAGCCGCGCTTGAAGCGGAAGAGCGTATCGCGGGTGCTCATCTCCACTTCCTCAAGCAAGTCGATCCAGCCTATACCTACGCCCAATTCGCCGCCCGTGGCGACACACTCAAGAAGGCGAAGAAGTATAAAGAAGCGATGCGTTTTCTCTCTCCGCTGAAGGACTTTCCGACTTGGATGGCGGCGGACAAATTCGCCTTGGCCGTGTCCCAACTCAAGCTGCACTCGCACGACGTGATCTCCGCTCCCTCGCGGCACGATCCGGCGCTCGACCTTTTCGCGGACCTCTATCGCTCGTCGGCGTTTCCGGTGGTTGAGGCATTGAAGAAAGAGAAAGGGCTTGAGCCGGAAGACCTCTTTTATCTTGGCTTTCGCTTCGTCGAAGGGATGTCGGAAGTCCGTTCCTTGGGTGAAGACCTCTTAGAGTTTTTGGCTGACAAGTACCCACGCGCGAAAGTGGGCAAAAGCGCGAAGAATAAGCTGAAGCTGTTGGTGTCGTAGGGAAGACTCAAGAGGTTTCTTGATGTCAAAAATTTCCTGCTAAACCCGCTGATACAAGGAGTGCCATGACAGAAATGATTTCACTCCCTGAGCGCATCGAGCTGGAGAAATACTTGCATGTCGGCCAGTTTCTGAATTTGCTGCAAGCCAAGGCCAGAGTGTCGCTCCGCGGTAGCTTATCCACTGAATGATGTAGGGCATGGACCGGAAGGGCCACCATCGACGTCCTCAACATCAACCTCCCCGACCGTGTGGAACATCGAAGGTTGCTCATCGCCGGCGGGATTGCGCTCGGCTGACGGCTGTCACGGGGAACGCCGACCGCGCCCGTTCGACGTGAGGCTGTTTTCATTTTTGCCTTTTGCCTTTTGCCTTTTGCCTTTTGATTTTTAATTTCCGTCTTCCGCCTTTCGCGGCGCGGGGATTCCGGTTGGTCCTCCCAGGCTCCGGTGCGATTTCTCATTGTCCCTGGATGCCAGCGACCGACCTGTGATACAAGGAGCGCCATGACCGAAATGATTTCACCCCCTCTCACAGAAGCCGATATTCTGGCGCACGTTATTGCTCCCGATCAGCCAGGGTTATCACCCGAGTCCGCACGCGCGATCCTCGCGTTGCAATTCGACCAGATCGCGCGCGAGCGCATGAATGACCTCGCGGAGCGAAACCGCGTCGGCACCTTGAGTGATACCGAGCGCATCGAGCTGGAGAAATACTTGCATGTTGGCCAGTTTCTGAATTTGCTGCAAGCCAAAGCCCGAGTGTCGCTCCGCGGTAGGTCCTCCACTGAATGATGTAGGGCATGGATCAATCACTGCGACAGTTCGTCTGGCGGAGGGCGGAAAATACCTGCGAATACTGCCGCGTTCCACAACAGTTTGATGCCCTCCCGTTTCAGGTCGATCACATCATCGCCGAGAAACACCACGGGCCGACGACTGAAGAGAATCTCGCCCTAAGCTGCTACGGAGATAACGCGTACAAAGGTCCGAACATCGCCGGACTTGACCCGGACACAGGACAACTCACCCGGCTCTTTCATCCTCGTCAGGACGAGTGGGGGGCGCATTTTGAGTGGAAAGGTCCGGTGGTGGTCGGTCGCACGGCGATCGGCAGGGCTACCATCGACTGGTTACTCTTGCGGAAAAGGATCGAGCGGTTTCTTGGGCTCAAGAATTCCTCGCCGGATTCGTAGGTCGGATGCGAATCCTAGTGAGGTCCCATTCTTCATTCTTCATCCCCCCACTTCACTCCGCGCGCCATCCACGAT
>JANMSE010000464.1:0-8320 GCA_031389045.1 Deltaproteobacteria bacterium
CAAGGTTCGGGGACCAACAAAGCTCATATCACCGCGAAAGATGTTCCACAGTTGCGGTAATACATCCATCGCGGTGGCGCGCAACCACTTTCCGATTCGCGTAATGCGGGGATCTGCGAGTGTGGCTTGGCGCGGGCCAAAGTGATGGTCGGCGTTTGGCACCATGGTACGAAACTTGAGCACCGTAAAAATCCGCCCACCTTGTCCCACCCGTTGGTCGTAAAAGAAGATCGGCCCGCCATCCTCATATTTGATCGCGGCAGCGGCGATGCCCCACACCGGCAGTGAAACAACCAACCCCAACCCGACGAGCGCGGCATCAAAAGCCCGTTTACTCCAGGGCGTGGGAAGAAGAGGAAAGTCCCCGGCTTTCTTGGCTTCAGCAGCCGGGAGCGCAGTATCCGCAGGTGTCAGAGACATGGCATTTCACCGAGCAGCAAGCTGTTGAAAAAGAGCGAAGTATTTTTCGACTTGCGGTTTGCGGTCGAATTGCAATCCCGCGAGGCGCGCGTTCTGCCCCAGCCGCGCCGTCAGGGGCCGGTCGCGATACAAAGTCAGAATCTTCTCCGCGAGATCAGCGGGATCACCCAGGGTCGCAAGCAAGCCGCAGTCATATTGCCGCGTAATCTCAGTGACCTCACAATCCTCCTCAACCGTTGCCACGTAGGGTCGCCCCGCCGCGAGAATGCCGTACAGCTTGCTCGGCACGATAATGCCCGACAACCCTTGTTTCAGAGAGACAATAAACACATCAGCGGACGCGAACGATTCCGGCAGGCGTTCCTTGGGGGCATACGGCAAGAAGCGCACATTCCGTAATCCTAACGTCCGCGCCTGTTCTTCAAGTGCGGCTTTCTTCACGCCCTCGCCCACGAAGACGACCTCGATCTCTGGAAACGACTGAAGATGCGCGGCGGCGGCGACCAACACCTCCAGTCCTTGAGAGAGACCGATATTGCCGGAGTGCATCACCACGAACTTGTCCGCCAAGTCATGGGTACGCGCGAAGGCATTGTCTTTGGCGATTGGCACAATCTCCTGACAGTCGGCCCAATCGGGAATCACGACGACCCGCTCCGGTGGGGCACCCTTCCCTTCTATCAACCGTTTACGCATGGTTGCGCCCAGCGCGATGCTGCGCTCAGCCTTACGCACCAGAAAGCAGTTGACCGCTTGCAGCGCGCGATTCACGGTCTCACTGTGAAAGTCTTCGAGCAGTCGGGCGGCTTCGGGAAAAATGTCACGATAGGACATCACCAGTGGCACCCGGAAGCGACGCGCGGCCAGGTAAGCGGCCAGGCCAATGATCGGCGGGTCGGTCAGCGCCACCACCACATCGGGTCGTTCAAGTTTGAGTCCCGCATAACACGCGGACAGAAAGTAACTCACATAGTTACTGAAGCGTCCGCTAAAGCGCTGCTTGGAGAACCGCGTCCCGCGCGCCCGCAGAATGGTCATGCCGTGATAGTCCTGGCGGTCCACGAGGCGTTGGCCACGCATCTCACTACCGGTGTTTCCAGCGGGCAGCAGCGGCACCCCGGCCACCACCGAGATACGACAGCCATGTTGCTGTACCAGCGCCTCGCACAGCTCAGTCAGTAACTGGCCAGTGGCGGCGGTGTCTGGATAAAAGGAGCGGTTGAAGAAGGCGATGTGTAAGGGCTTCATAAAATAGTAGCCAGTAGCCAGTAGCTAGTAGGAAAGACTTTGGACTTTGGACCTTGGACTTTAGACCTTCTTCAACTCCGAACTGAGAGACTTCTTTTCCACCACATACCGCCCCATGACCAGCACATCCATCTGCGTGCGCAGAAAACAGTCGAGCGCTTCTTCCGGGCGATGGACAATTGGTTCGTTCTCATTAAAGGAGGTGTTTAACAGCACCGGCACGCCCGTCAGGTCCCGGAACGCCGCGATCAACCGCCAGTAGAGCGGGTCCGTCGCCGCCGACACCGTCTGCAACCGACCTGAGCCATCCACATGAGTCACAGCGGGAATCACCGCCTGTTTGTCCTTGCGCACCGGATAGACGTGCATCATAAAAGGGTCAGGGTGATCAGTGGCGAAATACTCGGCGACCGCCTCTTCGAGAATCGACGGCGCGAACGGACGGAATTTTTCCCGCAGCTTGATTTTGGCATTGAGAATGTCACGCATGTCCGCGCGCCGCGGATCAACCACGATACTGCGATGGCCCAGCGCCCGTGCGCCCCACTCCATGCGCCCCTGAAACCATCCCACCACATTCCCCGCGGCGATCCGTTCCGCCGTCCACTGACACAATGCCTGGTCATCCGCCATCTGGGTGATGACACAGCCCCGCTGTTGGAGTTCCGCCATGCGCGCCGTGAGCGCGGTGTGGATGTCCGGGTCCGCGAAGGTCGGCCCCCAATAGCCGTGCGACATGACGAACCCACGCGCCCCACCAAAGCGTTGGTGCCACGCGTCGAAGGCCGCGCCCAGAGCCGTCCCATTATCACCCGCCGCTGGTTGAATATAGACTTCTTGAAACGGCGTCAGCGCGCGAATCTTGCCATTAAACACGCTGTTCATCGCACAACCGCCGGCGAAACAGAGACGTGACAGTCCAGTCTGGTGATGGACGTGCCGTAACACATGCACCGCCGCCTCCTCAAAGACGACTTGCAAAGAGGCGGCAATCGCCTCGTGGCGAGCGGTCAGAGGCTCTTCACGTTGACGTGCCGGTCCCAATAACGCGGCCAATTTGTCGGTGAACACCGGCGCGATGTCCGGCTCGCCCCCTTCCCACGTCATCGTGCCTCCGCCCGACCAGTGGTTGAAATAGGTGAGGTCGAGGGCAAAGTCCCCCTCCGGCTTGAGGTGCACGAGTTTGCGTAGCGGCTCCACGTAATCAGGTTTGCCATACGGCGCGAGCCCCATCACCTTGAATTCATCGCCATAGCGGGGGAAGCCCAGATACTGGGTGACGGCTAAATACATGAGTCCCAACGAATGGGGAAAATAAACATTGCGAAGAAGGCGGAGTTGATTGCCGTGGCCGACTCCCCATGAGGTACTGACGAAATCACCAAATCCGTCAATGGCGCAGACGGCGGCCTCCTCGAACGGCGAGACAAAAAAGGCACTGGCCAAGTGGGCAGGATGATGCTCCACGGCATGCACTCTGGGCGCGACATGATCGCGAGATAAGCCAAACTCTTCACTGATGAGACTCGCCACGTCACGCACACGGTTCGCGTTTCGTAACCGGTCGCGAATGAGACCCAAGCCAGGGCGGTGGCGCGCCGCGAACAACACTTTGCGCCACAAGTGGGCACGCGGATCGCGCGAAATCGCGAAGCAATCGACCTTGTCAGGAGCAACACCAGCGATGTCCAAACACGCGCGAATGGCGAGAGACGGAAACCCTGCCCAATGTTTCACCCGGCGAAAGCGCTCTTCCTCAACCGCCGCGAGTAATTCGCCGTCGCGCAGGATCACCGCCGAGGCGTCCCCGTGATAGGCATTGATCCCCACAATAATCATGGGTGGGGCTCCACCTTTGGACCAGAGGACATCGGTTGAGAGTGCGCGCGGTCGAGTTCGTCCAAACGGACATCAATGAGCAACCGGAACCACAGGGCTTGTAAGAAATGAAACACGAATCCTTCTTTTCCGTCGAGAAAACCGAGGCGGACAATATAGCGGTACAGGAAATAAAGGACAGGCCGCACGTAGCGTGGGCACCGCCACCACACCCGCTTGAACCAGAGGGTGCGCTGATCGGGGGTCCCAGTGAGCGACGGCGAAATAGGCGTTGAGCGCTGCCCGTGCCAGCGCCGCCACTCCTCCTCCGCCAGCAGTTTCGCGTAGCGGTCATGCTTGAGGAGCCAGAACGACAGATCGTCCTCTTTTTTGTTGACTTCCAGCAGATCGTTGCGCAACTGTTGAGTTGGTCCCGTGACATAAAAATGGTGATCGACGAGGTCCTCAAGATCGAACCACACCCGGTCTCGGCGGAAGAGTTTGAGGAGATACTTGGGATAGTATCCCCCGTGACGAATCCACTGGCCACGAAAAATTTGTCGGCGGTTGAGATAGAAGCCCGCGACCTCGCCCAGAGTATCGTCACGCGAGAAGAGCGTGGCGATTTCATCGCGTAAGGCTGGAGTCAATTGCTGGTCGGCATCCAGCGCCAGCACCCACGGTGCGGCGACCGGCACGTGTTGTAACGCCCACGCCCACTGTCGCGTATGGGTCTCAAATGGATGTTCGAGCACGGTCGCCCCCACCGCCCGCGCAATCGCCACGGTGTCGTCCGTACTCCCGGAGTCCACCACATAGAGGGGACAGTCGAGCCCGGAAAGACTCGCCAAGCACGCGGGTAGATTAGCCTCTTCGTTGAAGGTCAGAATCACGATGGCGAGATGGTCACGCAGCGACATGGGGGAAGGAATCCTTGCTGGCACGGCCTTGGACCTACTTGCTTTCAGGTCCACCCTGAGCAACTTTCCGCGCCACCACGAACTGCGACATCCAGACCGGCCAGTACCGACCAACGCCCGCCCAGTGTTCGACCACGAACCCGGACTGTTCAAGGCAGCGTTGTAAGGAGTGGCGCGAGAAGAAACGGATGTGTTCTCCGCATGGGTCATAGTGTCGGTCAAAAGAGAGCAGCACGATCGCGAGGTTTTTGATGAAGCCGTGGTATGGGGTCGTCAACACCAGTTTCCCGCCTGGACGGAGGATACGGTGCAATTCGGCCAACGTCGTCCGCACATCAAAAAGGTGTTCCAGCACTTCCGTACACCAGACCGCGGCAAAGTGCTCATCGCGGAACGGCAGCGGTTCTTCCATCGAAGCAACGGCGAAGGGCACCTGGGGATACTGTTGCCGTGCGAACGTCAGAGCCGCACGAGAGATGTCGCTACCGATCATCTGGAATCCGCGCTCATGGAGAAACGCGGTGAACGTCCCCCGCCCACATCCGGCATCAAGCACCGCAGCCCCTTGAGACAGATCCCCCAGTGCCGCGTGGAGCAGGGCTTTTCGGTCGGGGACAAGACTCTCCGTCCCGTGAGACTCATCAGGGGAGCGCTGCCAGTAGTGTTCGTAAAATTCCGTAATGGTCATAGCGAAGGCGCCTCGGCTTTTTCTCGGCAAATATCCATGTACACGTGGAGGAGGGAGTTCGTCACGGCGAACGACGAAAACCGCTCATGCACCAACGCCCGGCCATGTGCTCCCATCCGCGCGCGCCCCTCACTATCTTCAGCCAACAGGACCAGCGCATCCGCCAGTGCCGGGACCTCACAAGGAACGACGACGCCAGCGCGCGCCGCCGTGATCGCGTCGTGAATCCCCACCTGGTCGGTCACGATCACCGGTCGCCCCACCGTCATCGCTTCCACCACGGCCATGCCAAAATTCTCGGAATAGGAAGGTAAGACAAAGATATCGGCGGCGCCAAAAGCTCCCCATTTTGCTTCTCCCGCGAGAAAGCCTGTCCATATCACCTCGGCCTCAATGCCAAGACGGTGAACCCGTTGCTGGAGCGTCGCCACAAAAAGTGGAGGCCCCTCACCCGCGATCACGAGCACAAGTTGAGGACATTGTTGTCGCGCCTGGGCAAAAGCCTCCAGTAAGAGGTCCACTCCCTTTTTTTCATCCAAGCGCGCAAGAAAGAGGACCATGATCCGATCCGCCACCTGGGGATACTGCGCACGAAAGCGGCATGCCCGATCGCTCAGCAGTTCGGGCGGGGTGGCCACGGGATTAGGAATCACCACATGTTTTCCTCCGACCCCGAGTGTCGTTGCTTCCCGCCACTCCTGGTCGCTGGTGTAGTGCAACATGGCCGCACCCGCGAGCATCCGACTATCAATGGCGCGAAAAACGAGCCCTTTGAGCCACGGACGCCGATGCCGCATACCCCACTGATTCAGCAGACCGGCGGGACGAATGAGATAAGGCACGCGATGCCACCATGACCAGAAAGCGGCGGCAAGAGGCGCATAGGAGAAGAGCGCGTGAATGTGCACGAGGTCATAGTCTGGGATGTGCAGCGCCAGCCACCGGCCTAGTGACAACGACACGGTATAGAAGCGCCCTTGACGCGGGAAATACCAATAGGACACCCCGTCAACGGTCACCGGTTCGCCATACCGCACGGCCAAGCGGCCAGGACCATTATCATCGGTCGTCGCGACATGGACTTCCACCCCTGCGGCGGCCAATCCGTTCGCGAGCGTTTGCACCACCTGACTCGGCCCACCGCGTAGTGGTCCCACGGAGGGGATAACGTGCAGGACTTGCAGGGGGGGGCGGGGGACGGGGGACAGGAGTTCGGAGTTCGGAGTCCCCGAAGTTCGGAGTCGGGAACCGTTCGGAGTTCGGAGTCCCGGGCTTCCTTTTTTCACTTTTGACTTTTGCCTTTTGACTTTTCCCCGGTCCCTCGCTCAACCGCAGCGAAAAGTTCGTGGCGAGAAGTTTTCAACTGGTCACCTGCTCGCTGACAAAATCAGCCACGGCTACTGGTTTCTTCACCGCACGGGTCGCACGTTCGCGTTTGAGTCGTTCGAGTGCGTGCAGAGTCTCCGCCGTCAGATAACTCTCACCACATGCGGAGCAACTCACCACCGGCACATTTTGGATGACAAGCAGCGACTCTCCCTTTCCGTACCCGCGCGTCACATGCCGAAGCCGAGCGCCGGTTTTTCCGCAAATATCACACACCATTCGATAGCCCCTTCTCAGCGTCATAGACGGTTAGAATCACGACTTTGCCACTCGGACTGAGTTTGGTGACAACGACAATCCGTCGCTGCTCCTCAGTTTCGCCGTAGACTATGTATTTCCATTCATTGGTGTCACGGTCCTTTTGCCGCTCAATAATCGTTCCCGTGAGCAACGCGTGTGAGACATCCGACCACAACAAATGATCCTCATCCATCTCCTCGTCCGCATGGATCGTCACAACATACTGTCGCATACGGACCTTTGCTCGGATACGCGAGAGCACACGAGCAAACATGACTTCTTATTTCCTCCCCGACATTCGCACATCACCTACTATTCCGCGAACGGGAGTTCGGAGTCTCAGATTGCCTTTTTTTACTTTTGACTTTTGCACTTTGACTTTTGCCTTTTGACTTTTCAGCCGTCCCCGTCTACCACAGCGCCTCGATCAACCGCTGCTGAAAATGCGCGGCAGTAAAATGTTGCTCATACCGAAGGCGCGCACGCAAAGACCACTCGTCCCACTCTTGCCCAGGGCTCAGTAACCGACAAGTCGCGTCGGCCAAGGCGCGGAGATCGCGCGGATCGGCACTGAGGCCCGCCTCCGGCGGGTTGACGACTTCCCGCCCGGCATCCAGCGTGCTCACTAAACAAGGCCGCCCTATCCGCATCGCTTCGAGATAAACGAGGCCGAAGCCTTCACCTCGGCTAGGGAGCGCCATGACTCGACAGCGTTGTAAGAGCCGCTCTTTCTCTTCGTCTGATACACCACCAAAGAACCGGATACCGCGTTCCAGACCCGACGCGGACACTAGCGTTTCGAGATCAGGCCGGAGATCACCCTCTCCCACAATCCACAGTTCAGCCGTCGGGACCCGTTGTCGCACCGCTGGCCACGCCGCGATCATTTCTCGATGCCCCTTATAGTCTTCGCCACGCGCGAACCGACCAACCATGAGCACGGCAGGAGGGAACACCAAAGGCTCCGATATTGCCGTGAGCGGAGTGCCAATGCCAAGGTGCACCGTGCGGTGAGGTGTCGCATGGAATGTCGGATTGTCTACAAGAAACCGATCCCAGGTGTAATCACTATTGCTCAGAAAAAGATCGACCCGCCGTAGCAAAGCGCGGAAAGCCCAGCCTCGCGGCTGCCACGCCTCAATGCCATGCAGGAACAGCACGGTCCGCGCGCGCGGGAGCCGCAAGAACGGCAGGAGTTGTAAGAAGGAGATATGCCATAAGAGGATACTCCGCGCCTGACACCGGATTCGCAGAGCAGCCAGAATTGCCGCGGTTTTGTGACGAGCCACCACCACTCGCTCCCCATTGAGGGGTTCGGCCGCGGTACCACCATACAAAAACAGAAGCGGGGGAGTCGGCCACTGTATGGCGTGCGCGGTGATACCGGACCACGCGATCTTACCGCTGGCCTGAATGCCGCCGGTTTGCGTTGTAAATGCGGGAAAGATACCGAGCATGTGCGGGTCTTTCTACGGCTTTTGGAGCACAACCCCAGTGGCGACATGGGAAGGAAAGAACATCCCTCTTCCGCAGGTGTTGAAAATGTAAATATCCTCCGGCAAAGCCGGAGGCTTTAGGGACGTGAACCGCTCAAAGCGGT
>JANMSE010000246.1:0-6195 GCA_031389045.1 Deltaproteobacteria bacterium
ACAACGCGAGCAGTAAGGCCGCAAGCCCGATCAGAATCGACAGACTATAGCCCACGTAGGGCTCAATCTCCCGGCGCACCTCCGCTTCCCGCATGGCGCGCACTAAGAGCAGGGGAAACGCGACGCCTTTGATGCCGATACTCGCGATCGCCAGCAGGCCCGGACGCAGCAGGCTTCCGGCCTCATGCGCCAGCAACGTAAAGATTCCCAGCAGGATCCCTTGCAGCGCAACGCCGCGAATACAGGCAGCCAGGCGACTGGACCCCAACACGAAAAAATTGAGTAACACCACCGTCACTAACAGCGTCTCGATCCACGTCTGCATCGGGTCACCTCAATACCAACACCAGCGCCAAGGCCGACAATACTCCGGCCCCGACCAGCAGTTGGGGAATATGCACCAACCGCAGCCGCGCCATCGACGATTCGATCATGCCCGTCAGGATTGCCAAGCCGATCAGGCCAGCGACAGCCGCACCCAGGTCAAGCCACACCACTCCGCTGCGCACCGGCACGAGAATACCAATAAGGAGCGATCCGAGCACCCAGAGCTTGAGCGCACTCCCATACAGGATGAACGCGAAGTCTGGCCCACTATGATCCAGCACCATGACTTCGTGAATCATCGTCAGTTCGAGGTGCGTGGTGGGATCATCGACGGGCATGCGGGCATTTTCGGTGAGAAAGACCACGAAGAAGGCCGCCGCGAGCAACGCGAACGCTGGGCCGGCATGTCCCCAGCTTGTACTGGTGATGCTCGCGAACATCGACGACAGCGAGAGTGTTTCGGTGTAGCGCGCGACCGCGGCCAACCCTAAGAACAACGCCGGTTCCGTCAGCGCGGCATACGTCGCTTCGCGGCTTGCCCCCATCCCTGCAAAGCTCGATCCGGTATCCAGCGCGGCGAGGATCGTAAAGAAACGCAACAAGCCCAACAAATAAGCGAAGAACACCACGTCACCAGGGAAGGCGAGCAGTGCTGGGATATTCCCGAATGGGGTCACCGCCAGTGCTATCAGCACCGCGCTCAAGCCCACCAGCGGGCCAGCGCGAAACACCCAGGTGGTGGTACGGCTATACACCGCGCCCTTGTGCAGCAGCTTCCAGAGATCGTAGTACGGTTGCAGCAGTGGTTGACCAACGCGACCAGCGACCAGCGCTTTGGTGCGAGTGATCACGCTCACGAGCAGCGGGGCAAACACGAGGGCGAGCAGCGGTGGCAGCACGGAGGTCAACGACATTGGTTCATCCCAATTTCCACACCAACAACACGACCAGGGTCACAGCGATATACAAGACGTAGAGATGCACACGTCCGTGTTGGACCCACCGCAGGGACGCGAAGAGGCGGTTCAGGCCCGCGAACAGCGGTTGGTACAGCCACGCCTGGGACAGATCGTCCGTCTCCCGTGTCAGCGCGGCACGCTGGGGAAACAACCCGTGAATGGCGGAGAGACGCGTCCGCGTCCGCAGCAGACCGTGAAACACACTTGTCAGCGGTTGAGCAAAGGAGGACGCCGTGTATTGCATGCGCGGGGTGGGCTGGGCATAGCCGCAATCCCACGTGACGTGCTCCGTGACCTGCCGGTGCGCCAGCAGCCGCCACCGCACACCGACCAGCCCAGCGAGGACCAACACCAGCCCACCACTGCCGAGCACAACCAGAGACAGGGCGTGCACCACTGGTGCCAGCTCCGCGGCCACCACGGCCGCGGACAATGTCGTCACGGACACAAGGACGGGGACCAAAGTGAGCAACAGCCAGGGTGCCAGCACTGCGGCCAACACGCATCCAGCCGCTAAGAATACCAACGATGACCGCATCGCGGGTCCGACCTCGTGCGCACGTGCGGACCGCTCCGTGCGCGGTTCCCCGAGGAACACCATACCAAACGTGTTGGTGAAACTCGCGGCGGCCAGGCCGCCAATCAGGGCGAGTCCGGCAATGACGGCCAGTGCCGGACTCACCGCGGTCCGCGAGAGCGCCATCGTGCCGTGAAACGCGCTCAGATAGATCAGGAACTCACTGACAAAGCCATTGAGCGGAGGTAAGCCGGCAATCGCCACCGCGCCGACGAGGAAAGCACCCCCCGTCCACGGCATGCGTTTGAGCAGCCCGCCAAGCCGCGACAGCTCGCGCGTTCCCGCACCATGCATGACTGCCCCGGCACCGAGGAAGAGCAATCCCTTGAAGAGGGCATGGTTCAACACATGCAACAATCCACCCGCGAGTCCCAGCACAGCGAGTGACGGATCGCCGACACTCACACCGATCACCCCGAGCCCCAAGCCCAAGGCGATCACGCCTATATTCTCGACGCTGGAGTAGGCCAAGACCCGTTTGAGATCAGACTGGGCCAACGCAAAGAGGACACCGAGAATCCCCGAGCCCAGACCAATGCCACAGAGCACCCACCCCCACCACAGCGGCGGCGGGCCCAGCACCGTGAGCATACGGACAAGGCCATAGATGCCGGTCTTGATCATCACGCCGGACATCAGCGCGGACACGTGGGTCGGGGCCGCGGGATGCGCTTCCGGTAACCAGACATGCAGTGGCATGAACCCGGCCTTCGTCCCAAAGCCAATCACCGCGAGCAGAAATAACAGGCCAGGACCGGCGGAGACCGTAAACTGGTCGAAATCCAGCGAGCCACGCTCCCGACCTAACAGAATGAACAACGCCAGGAGGAACGCGGTCCCGATATGCGTAGCGACCAGATAAATCCACCCGGCCTGACGCACGCTCGCTTGTTCATCTTCGAACGTCACCAGGAAAAAGGAGGCCAGCGCCATCACCTCCCAGGCCATCAAAAACAAAATCCCATTCCGTGCGATGACCACCAGAGTCATGCTGGCCACCAGTCCATTGAAGAAGAACCATGACGCGCCGAGGTGTTTCTGTTCTCAATAGACCTGGAGATATTCACTGCCATACACTGCGGTCACCGCGGAGAGCAAGAAAATCGGCAGGAGGAAAAATGCGGACAGGGCATCAAGCGCAACAGAGAAAGAGCCGTAGGGGACCTCCCACGGCAGGTGAAGCATGGCACTGGTTCCACCGAGCAAGACAGGAACGGCAGCAACGAGGCCCAGGAGACTCCCGACCACCACCCCACCTGCTCCCACAACCGTGGCCCAGCGTGAGGAGCCTCCGAAGAGGGCAGCAATCCCAGTCCCTACAAAGATGAAGAGCGCAAGGAGCGTGAGCGTCACGTCTGCTCCGTATCGTTTCTTGCCATGCCGAAGCCAAGAGTGGCCTCAATGCGGCGGGCCTCGGCTAAGATCTCGTCACGCGAGCCCTGCCGAGTCAGCACAGCCTTAAACCCACGATCTTGCAGCGCGAAGGAGAGACGCGAGAGTAACCGCAGATGCGCGCGCACGGTCGGACTGATCAACGAGAACACAATACTGACCGGCTTTCCATCGATCGCGCCAAAGTCGACGGCCTGTTCCAAAAAACAGAGCGTGAGCAACGGGCGGGTGACGTGGAGCACGACCGGGTTACGGACATGGGGGATGGCGATCCCGTCCCCAATACCGGTCGATTCCAGGGCTTCACGCGCCAAGAGGACACGCAGGAGAAACTCACGATCGACTTCTTCGGGCAGTCGCAGCACATCCACCACCGCGCGCAGGACGGATTCTTTGTCGGTGCCACCCAATCGATAATAGATGCCTCCAGCTTGAAGAGCCTCGACCAAGCCAGGGACAGGCGTTGATTGGCTTTCGGGTTCAGCAAAAATCTCCGGCGAGACATTCATGCGCCGCGCGGTGGCCCATTCCAGCAGCTCGGCCCGATTGAAGCGGTATTGGTCATTGATCCGGTAGGCGGGCAAAATACCTTGATCAATCCAGCGATAGACCGTCTTTTCCGACACCTGAAACAGCCGAGCGACATCTCGGACGACGAGTTGCACTTTTTCTCCTTGTCTTGTCTTTTGTCTCTTTTATTGGACAGAAAAGGACATTGCAACCTCGTGCACTTCAGACCTGCGCTTACGCTTCGGCGTAACAACGCGCTATTGGTCGCTACAGCACCTGGCGATTGTCCAAGTCCCACGTGGAGACGCCCCAGGGAGATGAGATGACATTCCTCGCACGCTTCCTGAACGACCTTATGACCGCCTTCTTGAAATCCGTTCGGAATGCGCCCACAAGAGATGAGCAGTGTTTGCGGCGGGCTTGTCATAAGACGCGAAGAGGAAAATAAGGATGTGCTTATGGTTGCCCCTCTTCTCGTCCGAAGTGCGAGACAACCGACTATCCGTATCCGCGGGAAGGAACACCGAATGGGAGCCTCCGAAAATAAACAACTCGTGCGGGACGCGTTCGCGGCCTGGGCAAACGGCGATGGCATGGCCTTCTTCAACCTGTTGGCGGACAACGCGAGCTGGACCGTGATGGGGAATTGTCCAATTTCAGGGACCTACTTGGGTCGCCAGCGGTTAGTGGAGGACGCGCTTCAGCCGCAACGGTCAAAGCTGGCCGGCCCTCCCACACCGACCGTGCTCAACCTCATCGCCGAGGAAGACACGGTGGTCATTCAGTGGATGGGCAAAGGAACGACGATCACCGGCCAGCCTTACAATAACAGCTACTGTTATGTCGTGCGGATCGACGAGGGCAAAATCATACACGGGACCGCCTACCTCGATACCGAGTTGGTCCGCTCAATCTGGTAATCAGTCCGGGGACTGCTGAAGGGACCGTGCCGATCGAGATCTTTGGTGAAGTGCCCAACTACACGCTCATCGCCACCCAACGAGCGGACCTGAAGAAATACGAGGGCATGAAGGTCAAGGAGATTGCCCAACGGGAAAACAAACACCCACTTGATGCGATGCTGGACATCTCGGTTGCTGATGAGTTGAAAACCGAGTGGCGCACGGACCTTATCAACAAGAATGAGAGCTATGTCCGGGAAGTATTGAATTCGCCCTATACCGTGCCAGGCGTCTCCGATGGTGGCGCGCATCTGAAGTTCATCGTTGCGGGTGCCTATCCCACGGAGTTGCTCACCTGGATGGTGCGCGATGCCAATTGGATACGCGCGATGCGGAAGTCCGACTCGCCGAAGCGAAGGCGCTGTTGACGCGGGCGCGTGAGTCCGTCGATCAGCTCTTCGCGGCCGTGGCCGTGGCGGATGACCGACACCGAGCGACCCAGTCAAAGATTCGGACCGCGCAAGCGGAAATCGCCGTCGCCCAGGTGGAGTTCCATCAGGCTGAGCTGGATTTTCATCGTGCCCAGCAATTGGTCGCGGAGCAAATCATCGCGGCCCGACAATTCGATCAGGCGAAGACGCAGTACGATGCCGCGCGCTCGCGTCTCCATGCCAAGCAACAGGAACTCGAAGAGGCGAAGCAGAACGCGACCACCGGAGGACGAGAAACCGAGCAGGCACGTGCGGCATTGGGCACGACTCTCACAGGGGAACGCTCCGAACACTCCCTCGTCAAACAGGCCGAGGCCGCCGTTCGCGAGGCGGAGTTGAACCTCAGCTATTGCACGCTCGTCGCGCCAATGGAGGGCATGGTCAGCCGCAAAGCGATTGAAATCGGGCAACGGGTGCAACCGGGGCAAGCGCTCATGGCCCTCCTGCCACTGCATAAAGTCTATATCGAAGCCAACTACAAAGAGACGCAACTGACCCACGTGCGGGTCGGGCAGCCGGTGGAGATTCGCGCGGATGTGTACCCCGACCACGTGTATCGCGGCATCGTGGAAAGCCTCAGTGGCGGCACGGGCGCGGCGTTTTCGTTGCTCCCACCGGAGAACGCCACTGGCAACTGGGTCAAGGTGGTGCAACGCTTGCCGATCAAGATTACGCTCTCCGAACCTCCACCACCGGACTTGCCGTTGCGCGTCGGACTCTCGGTCGAAGCATCGATTGACATTAGTCACCGTGACGGCCCACGACTCACTTCTCTTCTTCAAGAGCAAGAGCAAAAGGCGGGGGCGATTGGCGACGCTCATGCTCGGAAGCCATCCGCCCTCATTATTACGCCCACCAACGTCGCGCGGGTCGAGCCATAGGAGCGTTGTGGAACAGACCTCGGCACCAACTCCTGCGCACGCACCAGCCGCACTGGTCGCACCAGCCGCACCAGTCGTACCAGCCGCACTGGTCGCACCAGTCGCACTGGTCGCACCAGTCGCACTGGTCGCACCAGCCGCACTGGTCGCACCAGC
>JANMSE010000281.1:0-2191 GCA_031389045.1 Deltaproteobacteria bacterium
ATCAATCGTTACGTGTCCACGTGACCAAGGGCGCGGCTTTTGTGATGACCGGTGACGCCTGTTACACGAAGTCGAATATGGATGAAAACCGCTTACCTCTGATCGCGAGCGACCGAGATGAGATGTACCGCTCGCTCGGCAAACTCCGTGACCTCCGCGACAAAGCCGGGGCCACTATTCTCTATGGGCATGATCCTGACCAGTGGAAGGAGATTCCGCACGCGCCCAATGCGCTAGCGTGAGGAAGAAGGACGAAACGGAGAATCGGAGAGTGGGGGAAGCGGAGAAGAAAAGAGGAAATGTCTCTTTCCCCGATTCTCCGTTTCCCCGTTTCAGCTCCCCTCCCGCCATTCCTTCCACACCTCTGGACGATACCCCACCGTCGCTTCCTTGCCGTTACGCACGATTGGTGTGCTGAAAAGTAACGGGTCATCCAAGAGCAAGGCTTCGATGCGCTCCGGTCTCAGCGAGGCGTGCGTCAGCCCCTTCTCGACAAAGCGTGGGCCGCCACGATCCATGAGTTGCTCCAGTGGCACCCGGACCTTCACCGAGTGCAGCTCGCCTTTTGACAGCCCTTTTTCCTTGAGATCGACAAACTGAAAGCGTATCCCGCGCTCCTTGAAGAACCGTTGCGCCTTGCGTGTCTCCGCGCATTTTTGGAGGCCAAAAATTTGGATGTTCATTGTGTGTGACTCCGTCGTTGCAATTCTCACTTCCTCCGAATCGGGCACTAGAATGGAGATTCCCCGCCCGCGCGTCAACTTCGTCCCTTGCTTCGTAACGCAATTCCCCGTAAAGGAGGGGCCTACTACACCGGTCAGCAAATGGAGGAAACTTCCAGTGAAATGGTGTCACGTCACGGTATTCGTATTTTCTTGCGGACTCCTGTTCCACCCTCTCATCTCTCAGGCCCAAACCACACAAGCGCAGACCCAGCCACCGCAGTCCACCGAGCCTGCCGCGCAGCCGACGACTCCACCTCCCGTGGGTGTGACAACCCTTGACCCAGTTGTCGTCACCGCCACTCGCACGGAGACTCCCCTCGCGAATGTTCCCGCCGCCGTGAGTGTCGTTGACCAGGGCGATATTCAACTCGGCCAGCCGACGATTGGGCTCGACGAATCCCTCAATCGCGTCCCCGGGGTGTTTATCCAGAACGCCTTCAACTTCTCTCAGGACCAGCGCATCTCCATCCGTGGGTTCGGCACGCGAGCGGCATTCGGCGTGCGCGAGATCAAGCCCGTGGTCGATGGTATTCTCGAAACCTCACCCGACGGGCAAAGCGAGACGGATAATATCGATCTTGGTTCGGCCCAGCGCATTGAAGTGCTGCGCGGCCCGGCCTCGTCCCTGTATGGCAACGCTTCTGGTGGTGTGATCAGCGTCACGACGGAAGACGGTCCGACCCGACCATTTCTGGAAACGCGGATCACTGGTGGATACTACGGCCTCGTCAAACCGCAGATAAAGATGGGCGGCCAGGTCGGCAAACTGAATTTCCTCTTCAATACGTCTTACTTTTATCTTGATGGCTACCGCGACAATACGCGTCACCGTAACATCTTGTTCACCGGAAAACTCCGCTACACGTTTAATCCCCAGTCCAGCCTCACGACGCTGATGAGTTTCACCGACGCGCCGTTCGCGGGTGATGCCGGTGGGCTGACACGCGCGCAAATCAAGCAGGACCGCCGTCAGGCACGTGACGTGAACGCGCTTCTTGATGCTGGTGAACGGATCACGCATGGACGACTGGGGTTTGTCTATCGCAACGAGTTTCTGCCCGGCCACGAACTCACCGTCACTCAGTATTCCTTGTTCCGGCAGCTTGACGGGAAGTTGCCCATTCGCCCAGCGGGAGGTGGCGGTGTGGTGGTGTTTGACCGCTTTGGGATTGGCGGTAGCGTCAAATACACCTACGACACCACGTCTGGCGGCTTTCGCAATCGCTTCATGGCGGGTGTCGATACCCAGTACCAGATCGACAATCGCCGTCGCTTCAATAACGACGACGGCAAGTCCGGCAAGCTCCGCTTTCATCAAGATGAGGAAGTCACCAGCGTTGGACCGTTTATTCACAATGAGTTTTATCTCCGCGAAAATCTGATTCTCACTGCCGGCCTGCGTTATGACAACATTCGCTTTGCCGTCGATGATCGGTTTCGTGGTGATGGTGACCAGTCCGGGTCGC
>JANMSE010000336.1:0-4014 GCA_031389045.1 Deltaproteobacteria bacterium
ACAGCTTGTGGGTTGGCGGCAAGGGTGACGGCACGAAGTTCGCGAGTTTCGAGTTCCGAGTTCCCTCTCCCGGCTGGGACAATGGCATGAAGTTAGTGGGTTCCGAAATTCTCTCTCCCGGCTGGGAGAGGGTTAGGGTGAAGGGGATTGCGTGATTTTTCCTTTATTGTTCCCGGTACGCTTCGCCCAGTTGGCCATCACGCTACGACTTAACGTAATGCCATTGAGCGGAAAGGATGATGGAAAAGGGAGGTTGTTGGCTGTTGTCGGGAGCCGGGGATTTCACAACCCCGGCTGCAAACGATTCTAGAGCTCAATCCGATAGAGTTTGGCCGCGTTTTCGGAAATGATCTTTCGCGTCACGTCGCTGGGAACATCGGCGAAGTCTCTTTCAATGACCTTGAGGGAATTGGGCCAGGTGGAGTCCGCATGGGGGAAGTCCGATGCCCACATATACTTCTCGATGCCGAAAAACTTATAGTTCGCCGGCCCAATCGGATCGTCCTGGAAGGTGGCCCAAACCTGCCGACGCACATAGTCACTCGGCTTGAGCGGGAGCGGGTCCTTCATCATTGCGCCGAATTTTTCAGCCACGTGATCCAGCCGGTACATATAGTGCGGAAACCAGCCCGTATCGTTTTCCGCCGACACGATCAGCAGGTTGGGGAACCGTTCCAAGACGCCCCCAAAGATCAGCGTCGTCAGGGAGCGCTGGACTTCGTGGAGGACATTCATCGCGCCGACCGCGATCTGGTCAAAGCTAATCTGACTCTCCTTGCTTTTGCCGGTAATCACGTGGAGTGACAACGGCATGTGGAGGTCCGACGCGGCCTGCCAGAACGGATCGTACGCGGGACTACTGTACGGTTTGTCCGCTGGTGGGGAGCCCCAGATCATCGCGCCCTTGAGACCAATCTTGGCGCAGCGTTCCAGCTCCTTGACGCCATCGTGAATATCCTCCAACGAGATCAAGCCAATGGCATGGAGCCGTTTGGGGTTATGGCTGGCGAACTCGGCGACCCAGTTGTTGTAGACCTGGAAGCAGGCGCGTTGCAGGTCGGCATCGTCCATCTGAAAGAGGGGCATGCCGAGCGTGGTATACAACACTTCCGCCTGCACGCCATCGACGTCTTGGTCTTTAATGCGCTCGACTGGGTCCCAGCCACTGGGGCGGGCGGCTTCGTACCCTTTCGCCATGTGGGCCTTGAGATCATTGCCACTGAGGCCGTGGGCGAAGCCGCCGGCGACGGGAAACGGGTTGATGCCAGGCGCGACAAACAGGTAGCCGGGCTTCTTGGTATTCTGGATGACCTTGGGCGCACGGTCCGTAAATTTGTGATCAAGCCGTTCGGTCCACAGATTGGCCGGCTCCGTCATGTGTGAGTCGGCTGAAATAACGTGTCTCGTGGCCATTCCTGAGTCCTCCTTTTCGACAAAGCCCGGGGATTCTAACGCACTTGTAGCCTCGGAGTAAAGGAACGCGTGGGAACGGTCACCTCCCGCTTGGCGTCATGGCGGCGGCGCTGACCTCATACTGCTCATGGTGAAGATCGGCAGCGGCACGAAACACCAGCCGCCTTTTCAAGAGCCGCTCGAGATCGTCAAGTTGTTCGCCTTCCTCGTCGTAGAGATACGAAATGACGTCGGCATGGGCTTTGACAATCACTCAGGGCCCCAAATGTGCCCTCGCACTTTCGATTTGACGATTGACCACGGATGCGCGCCCTCGCGGGCGCGAGCAAGCGCGCCTCCCGAAGATCGTCAGGCTCACGGGAATGGCAGTGACGTCGAGGCCCCGAGGCTCGTGGCGGTGACCACCCTCAGCGTGATCGTACCGCTCGCGCCGAATCCGTACTCCCACGTTGCGAGCGGGGTGGTGCGGATCAGGTCTGGGTTGCCCGGCTCGAAGCTGAAGTCCCACTCGTAGCGCACCACGCCGCCGGTGCTGCATCTCGCGTCGAGGTTGATAAACTGCGACCCGGTGTTGTTCGTGTACGTGAAGCATGCGACGGGCCCGTCATCATTGAGAATCGTCCCCACCCCTTGATTGTCAAAGATCGTTGCCCCGGTTGCCCCACTGAGGTTCACGGCAAACGTCTCGTTCGGTTCCACCACCGTGTTGCTTGCCACATTCACGGTGACGGTCTTGCTCGTCTGCCCCGTACTAAACGTTAACGTCCCACTCGTGGCCGTGTAGTCTGCCGGCGTCGTCGCCGTGCCGTTGGCCGTGGCGTAATTCACCGTCACCGTGCCAGTGCTGGCTGGGGAGAGGGTCACGGTGAAAATGAAGGCCGTCGTCCCGGCATTGCCTTCGGCCTGACTCACATCAGTGATCCGCAGTACTGGCCTGTCATCATTGAGAATGGTGCCCACCCCTTGACTGTCAAAGATCGTTGCCCCGGTTGCCCCACTGAGGAGGTTGACGACGAACGTCTCGTTCGGTTCCACCACCGTGTCGCCTGCGACATTGATGGTGACCGTTTTACTGATCTGCCCCGCAATGAAGGCCAGCGTGCCACTGGCGGCGGTGTAGTCACTCCCTGCCAAGGCACTGCCGTTAGCCGTGGCATAGTTCACCGTCACCGTGCCGGTGCTGGCTGGGGAGAGGGTCACGGTGAAAGTGAAGGCCGTCGCCCCAGCATTGCCTTCGGCCTGACTCACATCAGTGATCCGCAGCACTGGTCCGTCATCATTGAGGATGTTACCGGCCCCTTGACTGTCAACGATCGTTGCCCCGGTTGCCCCACTGAGGTTCACGGCAAACTTCTCATTCGGCTCGACCACGGTGTTGCCTGCCACATTCACGGTGACGGTCTTGCTCGTCTGCCCCGTACTAAACGTTAACGTCCCACTCGTGGCCGTGTAGTCTGCCGGCGTCGTCGCCGTGCCGTTGGCCGTGGCGTAATTCACCGTCACCGCCGTCACCGCGGCGCCAGAGAGCGTCACCGTGAAGGTAAACGCCGTCGTCCCACTGTTCCCTTCCGCCTGACTCACGTCGTTAATGCGCACCGTCGGCCGAATCACCGTCGTCACCCTGGCACTATCCGGCGCCTGGTTCCTCCCTTGATACGTCGTCGTCCGCACGCGGCTCGCCACCGACACTTGTCCCCCGCTCGGCGCTATGTAACTCACCGTGCACGAGAAGCCACCCCCACTGCTCAACACGCCCGGCGTCCCGCTGAATGTCACCACCCCCGTCCCACTCCCGTAGCTCGCCGTTACTCCGTTGTTGCACCCTACCGTCACCCCACTCAGCCCCGCCGGCAGTGTCAACTCATACCCGACTCCCTGCGCGGTCGCCACACCCACATTCCTGTAACTCACACTGCCACTCACTACACTCCCCGCCTCCGCGCTGACCGCGAACCCACTCACACTCGTCGTCACGTCGGTGGGCAAAAACACCGCCCGCACGCTCTCGTACACCGACTCAGACCCAGTGAAATACCCGCTACTGGCAAAGCCCCGCGCGCGTACGTACACCAACAGGCCGGTCGGAAGACTCACGCTGGTGCGTTGCCATCCCCCAGCGACCCGCGTCGCTGCCCCAATCCCGATCCACGTCACGCCATTCAGCGATTGCTCAAGGATCACGCGTCGCACTTCCGGACTACTTCCTCCGCGCCGCCACGTCACTATCTTCCCGCTGGTATCGACCTGCAGGTCCTGGAGCGCTGCCGTCGGACTGGAGAGCCGTCCGATCCGATTGCGGGGCTGGCCCCCCAGCGTGGTAAAGAACCCGCCTACCACCACCTTCCCATCCGCCTGCACCGCGAGGGCAGTGACGAAGTGATTCGCCCCGGGATTGAAGGGGGTATCCAGACTCCCAGCGGCATGAAGCCGCCCGATCCGATTGCGCGCCTGGCCTCCCAGCGTAGTAAAGGCCCCACCTACCACCACCTTCCCATCCGCCTGCACCGCGAGGGCTCTGACGACGTTATTCGCCCCGGGATTGAAGATGGTATCCGTACTCCCATCGGCATGGAGCCGCCCGATCCGATTGCGCGCCTGGCC
>JANMSE010000351.1:0-3656 GCA_031389045.1 Deltaproteobacteria bacterium
CGTCGGTTGGAAGGGAGGGAGCCAGCTCGACGCGCTCCATCTGGAGCGTGGAGCCAGTCCGCAGCGGCGTGATGCTCATCACCACAGTAAGAGGGATGCGGAGTTGTTCCCCCATGCCCTGCTCATTTCTTTCCGAGTGACATGGCACGGTGTCGCCCCCCCCTCCCGGAGAGCGCGCGGCGGTGAAGGGTAACTGACCGCGCTGTGGCTGAAGCGCTAGCGCGTGGTTGAGAGCGTTTCGCCGGGGGACTTCTTCTCTATAGGTGTAGTGACTATCCATATTCCGTTGTCCTTTTGTCTCTCTCGTTCGGAGAGCATAAGAAGTATAGGGAAGCGATTTCTGGATCTGTTATGGCGGCTGTTGAGCGTCTCTGAAGAACCCGCCGCCCTACCGTTTGTTGCTTTGCGGCGGCGCTCTTCGCGAGATGAGAGAATTCACAATTCTCCCCCTAGATAGCTGGTTCCGTGAGCTTTTTTAGCAAGTCTCTTGCCACCCTGCCGCGCTTCGATAAGTCGTGGATTTTTCTGTGTGGTCCTGGGACGGGAGCATCTCGCGTTTTCTTACTTTTGGTAATGTTGACCGTAGTTCTTTCTTATTGGTGCGAAGGGAGGAGCGCATCCGCGAAATCACCACGCAACAGGAGAGGGTAAAGGTGTGGCAACCGCTTTTCGCACCTACCCCTGCCGCACGATTTGCGCAGGAATCAAACATTTGCAGCAGGAATTTCATAGACGACGCGGGGCGTAGGCATTATCGTCTCAGGCATTAGAGGGAACGAGGCCATGCTCTACCAAAGCGCGAACCCCTATGACGGCAAACTCTTGAAGACGTTCGTGGTGGAATCCTCACTACCTATGTAGTGAAAATGCTAACAGACATGAGCGAAAGAAGAACTAGAAAAACTTAAAAAGCAACATCCATGCCCGCCCTGCTAATTAAAAGGGGTGAACGACGTGCTGGGTTCGTTGGCGCCTTTGTTGCTCTGCGGACAGGACGAAAACCACGGAGGTTTTGTTATGGAGAAAACAGTAGTTGGTGTATTCGACGACTTCGCGGCGGCCAAGATCGTGGCGCTGGGGTTAATCAATGAAGGCTTTCCGAAAGAAGTGATTAGTGTCATTGCCCCGGACACTAGTGTGGAGGCGAAGCGGTACTTCGATACTCCCTTGGCCACGCCCGCCGACACCGAGTCGGACATTGGGACTGGAGCGGCCATTGGCGGTTTCGGCGGGTTACTGCTCGGAGTTGCTGCGCTGAGCATCCCTGGCCTTGGCCTACTGTACGCCGTAGGTCCGTTAGCCACCCTGATCGCTGGGGCAATGACGGGTGCGCTCACCGGTAGTCTCGTGGGCGCTCTGAACGGGGTGGGCATCCCGGAACATCAAGCCGCTTCTTACGAGGCGGGTATTCGTAAAGGCCATTCGCATGTGTTTATTCACACGGATGCGGCAAACGCGGAACGTGCGGCGGAGTTCATGCGAGAGCAGCACGCCCTGCGGGTAGATATTCACGACGTGACCAAACCCCTTCCGTACGGCGTCACAGGTGAAGACGGCGCACGAGCCGTCTGAATCGGCTCAGCCCGTGGCTGAGACGGAAAACCGCGTGGGTGATTATTAGACATTATCGGGAATAACGCCCTTGGCCGTATCGCTGTCGTCGTTTGCCTACGCCCCGGAGGGGCAACAGAATAAAGCCCAGGGCGTGAGCCCTGGGGCACGAGGCCGGAATCCCTAGCCCCGGAGGGGCGACAGAATCTGAGGCGTCGGTATTCTGTCGCCCCTCCGGGGCTTTAGGTTTGAGGGTGGCTCGATTTCCCACGGCTGGCGCCGTGGGCTAACCTCTCACGCCCCTCCGGGGCTCAGGGCCACTGTGTTATGAACATCACGGGACCGTTGAAAAAAGGCTACTCCCGATAACGTCTATTGAAACGAGGAGACATCCCTTTCCGTAGGCCGGGATAAGGCCGGAGGCCGTTCCCAGCGCGCGCGTGCATGCCGGAAACGCTCCGCTTATTCCGGCCTACTTTCTTTCCCTCTTCGTTCAAGTGCAAACCGCTGTAGTCCAACACACAGGCCGCTTCCCCCTCCTCAAGCGCCGCCGCGACCTCCGACAAAACAAATAATGAGTATGGGGCCATGCCGCCGTCGTACCGAGTGGTCCGCCAGCCGCCCCGACACGATTTGCGCAGGATTGGAACATTTGTAGCAGGAATTTCATAGACGGCGCGGGGCGTAGGCATTACCCTCCTCATGCAACAGAAAGAGAAGCAAAATTCAGCTCCTACAAGAACACACACAACAACAGCGGTCGTCATGCTGCGGTAACAACAACTGGCCAACGCTCATTGCAAGGTTGGCGACGCATCCTATGAATACAGACCTTGCTCATCCTGATGTTGAGTTCGCTACGCTCGTCGATGCCCTGCGCTGGCGAGCGCTACGGCAGCCAGAGCAACGCATCTATACGTATCTCGTCGATGGAGAGAGCGAAGAGGCCCACCTGAGCTATGCGGCGTTGGATTGCCAAGCCCGGGCCATTGGTGCGCTGCTCCACAGCTACAGCACCGGTGGGGAGCGTGCGCTGTTATTTTATCCAACCGGGCTCGAGTTCATCGCCGCTTTTTTTGGGTGCTTATATGCCGGGGTCATTGCCGTCCCCCTTCCTCCGCCCAATCTGGCCCAGCCACAGCGAACCCTGCCACGGTTACGGGCTATCGTCAACGATGCGCACCCGTCGGTGGTGCTCACCACGTCAGCGATCCTCGCCAAGGTGGAGCGTCTGTTCACGCACGCTCCAGAGTTACAGGCCATGCACTGGGTGGCCACCGACAACGTGATCAGCAGCGTGGCGCGGGAATGGCAACCTCCCGCAGTGAGCCGCGATACGCTGGCGTTGCTCCAATACACCTCGGGTTCCACCACGACCCCGAAAGGTGTGATGGTCAGTCACGGGAACCTGCTCCATAATTCGGCGTATCTCACCCACGCCTTGGCGCTCACATCGGATAGTGTATCCGTGACGTGGTTACCGGCTTTTCACGATATGGGACTTAGCAACGGAATCATCCAACCTCTGTATACGGGAGGTAGCTGTTTCCTCATGCCTCCCCACTCCTTTTTGCAGCGGCCAGTGCGGTGGCTCCAGGCCATTTCGCGCTACCACGCTACTATTAGTGGCGGCCCCAATTTCGCCTATGAACTGTGCGCGCGGAAGATTACTCCAGAGCAACGCGACACGCTTGACCTCAGCAGTTGGTATGCGGCGTACACCGGTGCGGAGCCCATCCGCGCGGACACCCTCAAACGCTTCGCCGAAACCTTTTCCCCCCGCGGGTTCCATCCACGCGCCTTCTATCCGTGTTACGGACTTGCCGAAGCGACGCTGATGGTTTCGGGCGGACTGCTCGAAGATAAGCCCATTGTCCGCACGATCGAGGGAGCAGCGCTTGAGCAGAATCGTGTGGTGGAGGCCCCAGCCCAGCAACACAATGCGCGGACAGTGGTCGGATGTGGCCGTGCCCTGCTGGAGACGAAGATTGTCATCGTTCATCCAGACTCGTTGACCCCATGCGCACCTGATGAGGTGGGCGAGATCTGGGTGTCCAGCCCGAGCGTTGCCCAGGGCTACTGGAACCAACCTGAGGAAACCGAGC
>JANMSE010000407.1:0-8225 GCA_031389045.1 Deltaproteobacteria bacterium
AGCGGCAATCGGTCTTGGTGTCGAGCACGTGTGTTGGTCTGTGGTATGTGCACTATGCCTTTTCCCGTGCCGATCTCGCCCACCTCGCGCAGAGTCTGGCGCCGATGTTGCTCGGCGTGATTGCCCTCCCGGCCTTCGTCGGCGCACGAGAGAACAGTTGGCCGAGTCGCTTGGTGCTCGGTGGGCTTGTGATGTTCACGATCGGACCAGCGTATCTCGGCTCACCGTTTGTCCGCTTCTGTTATCGGACCTCCTGCGTGCCGTACGAGCTGCATGGCGAGACTCTCTGGATCCGGCCTGGAGACCGCAATCTGATTGAGACGGTTCGCCAACTGGTGGCGGAGCGGGTCCGCCCGGAGGAGGGTCTTTTTATCGCTCCGCACTGGCCGACCTTTTATCGTATTTTGCAAAGATCCTCTCCGACGTGGCCACTCTACTTCCTTTTTCCCGAGACGATGGACCGGCAAGAGAAGATCATCGCTGATCTGCGGAAAAACAATGTGCAGTGGGCGATCCTTGGCGATGTGGCGTTAGATGGCCGGGAGGAGCTGCGGTTCCGTCATACGCATTCGTTTGTCTGGCTTTTTCTGATGCAGCACTTCGAGCCCGTTGCAATCACGGGGTTGCCGCCGGGGTATCAGCTCCTTCATAGGGCAAGGACCGAGGACGAAGAGAAATCAAAAGTCAAAAGGCAAAAGGCAAAAATATGAACAAGAAAGACCAAGGACTGAGTGTGGAACTCGAAACCTGGGACTCGAAACCTCTTAACCTGGGACTTTGGACCTGGGACTTTGGACCACAGTGCGGAGGGTCTCAATAACGAACGACACTTCCTGCTCCCGCATCCCGACCCACAAGGGTAAGCGCAGTAAACAGGCACTCGCCTGATCCGTCCGCGCCAGTGTTCCGACCACGCGACCGTAGCGTTGTCCGGCGGGGGACGAATGGAGCGGGATGTAATGAAACACCGCATTGATACCGGCTTGATTCAATTGTTCGAGTACGCTCGAACGCGTATGGAGGTCCGGAAAGAGGACGTAATAGAGATGGCCGTTATGCTGACATTCCGGGGGAATAATCGGACGGCGGAGGAGCCCGCGCTGTTCCAGTTCCGCGAAGGCGTCATGGTAGTGGTGCCAGACGGTCAGCCGCTGCCGCGTCAGGGTGTCCGCGGCTTCGAGCTGCGCCCACAGAAAGGCCGCGGTAATTTCGCTGGGTAAGTACGACGACCCAATATCCACCCAACTGTACTTATCGACCTGGCCCCGGAAGAACGCCTTGCGGTTGGTTCCTTTCTCGCGGAGAATCTCGGCGCGCTCAACCCAGTGGGGCTCATTGATTAACAAGGCCCCGCCTTCCCCCGCGATGACATTCTTGGTTTCGTGGAAGCTAACCGCGGCGAGCGCGCCAAGACTGCCCCAAGGTCAACGCCAACTTGATACGGCTAGACGTTGACCATCGCCCCAGTATCGAGCAGCCCTGGTACGGTCAGTGAGTGATCTCGATAAGTGAGAACAATCGGCAAATAGGGTTGGAGCCCTGCCTCCCCTAACATGGGCTCAACTGGAGTGAAAGGGTATCGTTCAGCGTTGTTGAGCATGGTCTTCCCGCTCGGTTGCTTTCAGCATGGTGAGCAGCGCGTCTGCCGCTTCGTGAGCATCATAGGGAGACCATATCGGGTACGTTCCTCCCGACCTGAACAGGTGAGCTTCTGCTTGGGCAAGTTCGGAAACCAAGACCTGCAGAACGTGGAGCTTTTCTCCTCGGTTCAGCGCGCGCAAGGTGTTGAGTAATTCTACGGATATCATCGTGCGATCCTCTAGCCCTTATCGTAAAGAGAGCCAGAATCCTGGCAAGGAGTTGTCTCTTTTGTCCGGGGCCGAACGCCCCCGCGCACCGCGAGCGGCCCACACGCGGCCTTTCGCTGTTTTCAGAGCCGCCACCGGGTGGCGCTGCGGTGCAGCGTCGGGTTAGGCGTCCGCTCCATTGGCTTGTTATACGGCCACACGTGGCCACACAAACTAATCGGCTTTGGCGACCGCTTCTACCTCCACCAGCGTGGCTTTCGAGGCGAGGGAAGCGACACCAACACCAGTTACTGCCGCACGTGAACTGCCAAGGAACCTGGCCAAGATTGGCGCCAACGATTCCATCTGCTCTTCCAACTCGCCACGGACATAAATCCGCACATGCAACAGGTTGTCAACGCTTGAGCCGGCAGCCGCAAGCACGGTCCGTAAATTCTCTAGGGCGGCTTCAAACTGGCCCGCGACGGAGGTCTGGGAGACTTGGTGTTGGTGATCCCAATCGACCTGACCGGACACAAACACCAGCGAGCTTTCTGTATCAAGCACTGCCTGCGACAAGCCAATGGGGGTGCCGTCATACAGTCGTTCAGGGTTTATTAATTTTTTGGCCATTTGTTCGCTCCTTCTTATTGATCGTCACGCCGAACGCCCCGCCTCAGCCGCCGCAGCCCAACTGTGTCTTTTCATGTTCAGCAGGAACCGCTCGCGGGCTGCGGTCGGCCTGCAGGCGGGGCGTTCGGCTGTCCCCCGTTGCTGGAAAAGCGGGTTGAACCCTGCCTGCCTGAAATCATCGTCTGTCGTCAGCGCATCTACAATCCCTCGCTCTTTCATCACCACAAACGATAGGCAATCAATGAACCCCCATGTTTTGTCCATGCGGGTTTTGTATAAGTCAAATCCGCGTTCAAACAGGCCCATATCTATACGCACGACCGTCACTTCCGCCGATTCGAGGAAATCCTCAATCGTTGCCACTGCCTCTGCGCGGTATCGCTTGGCTAAAGCATTGCCGATTTCGAACAGCACCGCCTCGGTGGTCACCAGCGGCTCGCCATCGTACAGGTCCGCTAGCCCCACCGCTTCAGCGTGATGCTGATCGCGACGATTCACAACCGCAATCACAAAAGAGGTGTCAACAAAGGTTTCAGTCAATAGGTTTCTCTCCAGTGAGATACAAATCTATGTTGGTCGCAAAGTCTTCCGGCCCGTCAATCTGAATTTTACGCAATCGGCTCATGAATGATCCGTGAGCTTTACGCGCACCAGGAACAGTGAAAGACCGAACAATCTGATACAGTTCCTCAAGTCGCTCGGGCGGGACTTTTTCAATCTCGGATTTGATCGTTTCTTTGGAAATCATGGCCCTACTTTACCTCATACTTAGCTCGAAGGGAAAGCCTAACATTAACTGAACATCACAACTTGTTGACGCTAATGGAAACAAGTTGTCACTACGATAGACATGCTTCCATATCTACACACCACCGGATTTCTCTATCTACAAATAACGAGGTCGCGATATATGGAAACTTTACAAACATCGACGATTGCCTCTCCATACCCCTACAAACCTTTTGCGTCAATGACTCGGTTTGCCCTCCAAGAGCCAGCACGTGTTCAGAGCGAGCTTCCCAGAATCCCCGATGTAAAGCTCTTTTGAGGGCGCTCTTGAGACAGCCTCCGCTCTTCCGCCAAAGACGGCGAACGTATTATGTGGTAGCTCCTTCTCCGAGAACATTATGCACCCATCCACATCTTCTGGTCGCCGTCCGCTCCGGGTTCGCGAAGTCCCGCTTGTCCATGCCATCGCACGCTGGCTCAGTCAGCGTGATATTCATCCCAATACTATTTCCGTCGCCAGTGTCGGGTGTGCCGCGTTGGCGGCGGGGTGTTTGCTGCTAGTACCGATGAGCGGTGGCGGGGCGCGGATCCTGACGTTGTTGGGGGCCGCGCTTGGGATTCAACTGCGTCTCTTGTGTAACCTCTTCGATGGCATGGTCGCGGTCGAAGGGGGCAAACGCACGAAGTCGGGCGAACTCTTCAACGATATTCCTGACCGTATCGCCGACCCCCTGATTCTCGTGGCGGCGGGGTATGCGATTCCGATGTTTTCCTCCGGCGCGGCTCTTGGGTGGATGGCGGGCTTGCTCGCCGTGATGACCGCCTATGTCCGTGTCTTGGGCTCATCACAAGGGGTGCCCGCCGATTTCCAAGGGCCAATGGCGAAGCAACATCGCATGGCGACCATGACTGGCGCTTGTCTCCTCTCAATCATGGAACCGTGGCTTGGGTGGAACGGGCTGGTGATCGCGGGCAGTCTCTGGCTCATTGTGTGTGGTTGCGTGCTCACCCTCGTGCGGCGGGTGCGGCATGCCTATCGCACGCTGGAAAATTCATAAGGAAGTCCCGTCGATGTTTCATCTCACGCTCAATACTGTCGTGGTCATGCTTGTTATCCTGTCGATGCTGGGGGGCGCGACCCTGTATGTTCGCCGGCTCCAGCACCAACACCCGGAACGAGACGACAGCGAACTGACGCAACGGATTCGTTCCTGGTGGATGATGATCGGTGCCGTGTTCACGGTCCTGCTCTTCCCTCAGCCCGTGGTGGTCGCCGCCGTCGCCGTACTGAGCTACCTCGCCCTGCGCGAATTCCTGTCGATTATTCCCACGCGGTTGGCCGACCGCCGGGCGATCTTTTGGGCGTATCTGATGATTCCGCTGCAATACTACTGGATCGCCATCGGTTGGTACGGGCTGTTTGTGATCTTTATTCCGGTCTACGTGTTCCTGTTCCTGCCTTTTCGGCTGGTGGTGACCGGGGAAACCGACGGGTTCATCAACGCGGTCGGGACTCTGCAGTGGGGCGTGATGCTCACGGTCTTTTCCATAAGTCACCTGGCTTACCTGTTCGTGCTTCCGCCTGGACAGAATCCGAGTGGAGGTGGGGCCGGACTGGTGCTCTATCTGCTGTTACTCACCGAGGGCAACGATGTCGCGCAATATGTGTGGGGGAAATCGCTGGGACAGCGCAAGATCATTCCCAAGGTGAGCCCCAATAAGACTTGGGAAGGATTCCTTGGCGGGGTCGCGACCACGCTGCTGCTTGGGCTGGTGTTGTCGGCGGTGTTGACGCCGTTATCGCTGAGCGAGGGCGCCCTCGCGGGGTTCCTGATTGGCATCAGCGGTTTTATTGGTGACGTGTGCGTCTCGGCGGTGAAGCGCGACTTGCGGATCAAGGATACCGGGACGTTAATCCCAGGGCACGGCGGTATTCTTGACCGCTTGGATAGCCTGACCTACACGGCGCCGTTGTTCTTTCACTATGTGTATTATCTTCGCTATTGAGGCGGGAGGTCTATGTTTGCGTCCTGGCCAAAAGTCTTGTTTTTCGCCCTGCTGGTCCGTCCGATTGTGTGGGTCTTCTTGGGGTTGCATGTCGTCAACCGCGAACGGTTGCCACAGAGCGGCCCGCGCATCATCGTCGCGAACCACAACAGTCATCTGGATACGTTGGTCTTGATGAGCCTGTTCCCGTTACGGCTCTTGCCACGGGTGCGACCCGTCGCGGCGGCGGATTATTTCTTGACCACACGAATGCTGAGTTGGGTGGCGCGCACGTTGATTGGCATCATTCCGATCTCGCGGGCGGGAGAGATGGCAAAGGAACATCTCTTCGATTCCAGCACCGCGGCGTTGCATCGCAATGACATTTTGATTCTTTTTCCAGAAGGGACACGGGGGGAACCCGGCAAAATGGCGCCACTGAGAAAGGGCGTCTATCACCTGGCGAAATCACACCCGGAGTGCGTGATCGTGCCCGTTTTTCTGCAAGGGCTGGGCAAAGCCTTGCCGAAAGGAGACGCGGTGCTCGTGCCGTTCAATTGCTCGGTGATCGTGGGTGAGGAGATGTCGCCTGGGGAGGATGCCGAGGAGTTTGTCGCGCGGCTAGAGGCGGCTTTGAGCGCGTTGGCGACGCGGGGGACTGTTCGGTAATCATCCTGAATCCGCCTCACCCGCTTGGAGGCGGTGCGCGCCTGTTGTGCAAGGCGGGTGAAGACGAAAATAAAGTCAAAAGTCAAAAGTCAAAAATGAAGACAAGGGACCGAGCGCTTTTCCTTCCAAGTCTCAAGCTGCAAGTGGGAAGTAGGCTGGTAATGAGCGGAGCGAATTCCAGCGTGGAGGCGGTGCGCACCACGCTGGAATTCCCGTTGGTCATCCCAGCCCACCTCTTCAGCGCGCATCAACGCGCTTGAAACGCTCCATGCGGTGTGGCACCTTCGGGCAGCCCGATTGCCCCGTGCTCTCGGAGCGGAACGCCATGCCTCTTGAGCCCACACCCTCTCCTCTGCTGAACGATGCGTCACCCGTCGTGAGTCCGCGACTTCGGCTCCTGCTCGCCGTTGTGCTGGCCTTGTTCGCGGTGCTGGGCGCGAACTCACTCTACCTGCTGACGATCTCCGGTCTTCAGTGGGCGACGCGCACCAATTACGAAAGTACCTTCTATCTGTGGATGTTTCTGGCCCATCTGGCTCTTGGTCTCGCCTTTGTCGTGCCTGCCGCGGGCTTCTTGGTGGTGCACGTGCGCAAGGCATGGACCCATCCGAACCGACAAGCCGCGCGGGTGGGCGTGGCGTTGCTGGGCACCGTCGCGCTTCTGCTGGTCAGTGGCTTTCTTTTGCTGCGCACGGGGGTGTTTGAGGTCCGTGCTCCAACGGCGCGCGCGATTGCCTACTGGGGCCATGTCGTCAGTGCCTTTTTGATCGTCTGGTTCTTCGTGCTCCATCGGCTTGCCGGTCCGCGAATCCACTGGCGGGTGGGTGGCGGCTGGTTGGTGTTCACCGGGGCCAGCGTCGCGATAGCCGTCGCGTGGCCGGTGCTTATGCCCGCGACCGCGCCACCCACCGTCGGGACGGGAACCCACTTCCCACCTTCCTTGGCCCAGACCACCGTGCGTGGTCCCATCGCGCCCTCTTTGCTCATGCAGGAAGAGTATTGTCGCGAGTGCCATGCTGATACGCATGCCCAGTGGGCGGTGAGCGCGCATCGGTTTAGTTCGTTCAATAATCCCGCTTATCTGTTTAGCGTGCGCGAAACGCGGCGCGTCTTGCAAGAGCGTGATGGTCATGTCCGCGCCTCCCGTTTCTGTGCCGCGTGTCACGATCCGGTGCCACTGTTCGCCGGGCTCTTTGATGATCCCACCTTTGACGCGGACCATCCGACCGCGCAAGCCGGTATTACCTGTGTCGTCTGTCATGCCGTGGGCGACATTGCCAGCGTTCGTGGCAATGGGGCCTACGTGCTTGATGCCCCGGTCTATTATCCCCTGACGTTCAGTCCGAACCCCATGCTGCGTGAGGTGAGTAAGCAATTGATTAAAGCCAGGCCGGACTTGCATAAGCGCGCGTTCCTCAAGCCGCTGCATCGCACGGCGGAGTTTTGCAGCACCTGTCACAAGGTCCATCTGCCCGAGGAGCTGAACCGCTATCGGTGGCTGCGGGGGCAGAATCATTACGACTCGTTTCTGTTAAGCGGCATGTCTGGGCATGGCGCGAGTAGCTTCTATTATCCCCCACAGGCGGTGAACAATTGTCAGCAGTGTCACATGCCGCTGATGGCGTCCAACGACTTTGGTGCGCGCTTCGCCGAGAGTGTCGGCGCACCCGCGGTGCACGATCACCTCTTTCCCGCCGCCAATACCGCCTTACCGCATCTCCTCAATCTCCCGCCCGCGGTGCTCAAGACGCAGCAGGATTTTCTGCACAACAATGTCCTGCGCGCGGATATTTTTGCGGTGCATGAGGAAGGGCGCATTGATGGCGAGTTGCACGCGCCGCTACGGCCCGCGGTGCCCACGCTGCAACCGGGGAAGAGCTATTTGCTGGATGTCGTCGTGCGCACCTTGCGCATCGGGCATGCGTTCACCCAAGGGACGGCGGACTCCAACGAGGTGTGGGTGGAAGTGACGGCGACCAGCGGCGGGCGCACGTTGGGGCGCAATGGCGCGCTCAACGCGGATCGCGAGGTCGATCCGTGGGCGCATTTTCTCAATGTCTATATGATTGATCGCCAGGGACGGCGGATTGATCGGCGCAATGTTCAAGACATTTTCGTGCCGCTGTACGACCACCAGATTCCGCCGGGGGCCGCCGAGGTGATTCATTATCGCCTGCAACTCCCAGACGATGTCCGTGAAGCGGTCACTATCGAAGTGAAGGTGTGGTACCGCAAATTCACCGCCGCCTACACGCGCCAGTTCTTGGGGGAGCAGTTTCGCCAGAATGATCTGCCGATGACCGTGCTGGCGACGGACCGGCTGGTGTTGCCGGTAGCCGGTACGCCGGGTGCTGGTCAACCCTCGCCCCCTGCTTCCCCCGTTTCAGTGTCGGTGCCCGAGTGGGAACGGTGGAATGACTA
>JANMSE010000418.1:0-3514 GCA_031389045.1 Deltaproteobacteria bacterium
AAATCGACACAGATGCTCTTTTTACCGCGATTTTGCTGGACGAAATAGGCGCTACGCCCTTCCTTCACGAACGGGAGCAGCCGCGCCGGGTCTCCCATGGGCGCTTGTTCTACTTTGACGATTTGCGTTCCCATCTCCGCCATGAGGCGCGTCACCGTGGGACCAGCGAGATATTGCGTAAAGTCCAGGACTTTACAGTCGGCTAACATTCGAGGATGAGCCGTTCCATGCTCCATATATACGTACCTCCGCGCGCAAACTGATAACGCCCGTGGTGTAGCATCGGGGAGATGGAAAAGCGAGGCGTGAGGAGAGGAGGGAGGCGCCGCCACCGAGGTGACAGCGCCAGGGAGAGAAAAGCCATCGCTATGAAGCGTCGGACGCGGAAGGAATGGGACGATCAAAGTGCCACGTGAGCAGGAACAGCGTGTCTCCGGCGGGCAGTGGCGACGTCGTCGATTCAGGCGCGACATCGGCGGGCAGTTCCGGGTGACGACGACGGGCCTCCTTGCTGGCCAACTCGAGCAGGTCACTGTCAGCCAGGGATCGTTCGTCGGACCGCGCCAGTTCTGACGCCCGGATATTCACTGTCAGTGTGACGCGCATCATGGCCGAACTGCGCGGCGGCGCGACCGGGGGAGCCACCTCAACAAACAGGTCGGAAAGGGAAATGGTTTGCGGAGCATCAATGTTCAACGTGGAGATGGCAACCGTCCGAGGAGCCTCAATGGTGACGGGACGAGGCGCTTCGATGTTCAGCTCGGACACGGTGACGGTCCGGGGTTGTTCTTCACGAGGAGCAGGCGCGACCGGTGCCACCGGTACGACCGGTGCGACCGGAGGCGGCGCGGACGGCGTCGAGATATCAACCACTTCAACTTCAACTCCAGCCGGGATCGCTGGCGGAACTCGCCGTGCGGGCGGAGCCGGGGCTTCCTCTTCTTGTGGATGTTCTTCAACCGGAGGTCGGGCCTCGCGCTCCGGTCCGCGTTTTCTGCGTCGTCCACGGGGGCGACGCCCTTTCCCGTCACGCTCTTCAGGTTCTTCCTGCTCGACCGCGTACGCATCGGGCTCTTCTTCAGGAGGTTCTTCATCAGGTGTCAGGTGTTGCTCTGGACTTACCCGTTGACTGCCGGAAACTATGCCCAAGCCGAGGTATTGCGCGGCTTCAGTCGATAGCGCATCGAGCACTTCATCGGCGATTTCGCCGGCCTGCTCTTCTCGTGAGGCTTCGACATCAAATTCGGCGATCGTCGTGAAATACAGCGATTTGCCGGGTGGGAATGGGCCAAGCCCGCCATTGGTGTCGTGTTCGTGGAAATGTACTCGTGGATGACGCACAGACTTGAAGGCCGCGACTGCTGCGCGATCAGCTTCTTCCTGTGAAGTCCCACGAGTCTCGAATACCGCGGTAGCGTGAAAGTATGCCATAGAAAAATGTGAGCGGACTATATAACCCAAGGTCGGTTCTCGCAAGAGCAGGACACCCGGAAACGGGGAAACGGGGAAACGGGGAAACGGGGAAACGGGGAAACGGGGAAACGGGCGGAAGAGACAAACACAGCTCGCTGGTGCATATTCCCACGAAGGGATTGATTGGCGAAAAAAGACTAGACGTGCTTTTCATTTCGGAGTAGAGTGTCGGCGTTGGTCGGGTTCACACACACCCCACGCACGTCGCCTCCTGCAATTCGGTAGGACTCACGTGGACCACCCCTCGGGCCGACAACTCGGCGGTCGGTTCCTGGGACAGCGGATTCTGGACCCGCGAACTGGTGCGCTGAGGAAGGAGGTGATCCAGCATGCAATCTATACCGGTGAGTTGTGAGGTGGTGGCCTCCTAAGGCCGACAAACCCTGACGTATTTGGGGTGGTCGCTTGGAGGCATCCAGGCACCACCGAATCCCCGACAGCCCGCTTTCACCGGCGGGACGCTCTCCTTAGGGCGTGACACTGTCGGGGTTTTTATTGTGGGCCACAAGGTACGGCATCAAGGTCGCGAACAAGTTCACATCCGACCCAAGTTGCTTCCCTACCCCACTCAGCAATCCCATCACTCGCCCCACCAGCACTAAGTCCCCCGGTGCTTCGATAATCGGGTCCTTGCGCATCGCTTCGGACATCTCCGCGTTAAACCGGTCCACCATCTCTGGGTCCGCATACGATTTGTTTTCCTTGACCGAATGTCCCAACATGGCCTCGCCGAGCACCAGCAAACTTTCCGTCCCCCCTTTCTTCGTCACAAACCCTAACCGGCGGAACGAAGCGACAATCGCCTCGGCGTCTTGCAGGACAATCCCGGTCATCAACCGCGCCATCTCGGCGGGAAACTCCGGCGGCAGGTCTTTCGTCAACCCAAAGTCAAGAAACACCAGACGAGGGCCGGGCTGAACCAGCAAGTTGCCAGGGTGCGGGTCCGCATGAAAAAGACCGTCCACGAGAATTTGTTGGAGATAGGCATCGGTCAGTTTCTGCGCGACGACACGAGTGTCAATGCCCGCGTTCCGCAACGCCTCCACTTCAGTGACCTTAATCCCGTCCATGAATTCCATCACCAGGAGTCGCGTGGTGGTATAGTCCCAGTGGATACGCGGCACGAGCACATCGGGATCGCCCCGATTGGCGAAATTCTCGCGCACCATGTCCGCATTCTTGGCTTCATGCACGAAGTCCAGTTCGAGCGGAATGTAGCGACGCAACTCACGGACCACGAAACGGAAATCGAAGCGCGGTTCGAGGCGCGCGAGCCACTCAACGAAAAAAGCGACATTGCGCACATCAAGATCAACCAGCGTGCCGATGTCGGGATATTGCACTTTGACGGCCACGCAGCGTCCATCATGCAGTGTCGCTTTGTACACTTGCGCGAGTGACGCCGCCGCGATGGGCTCCGTGTTGAAAGAGGAGAACACGTCGGAGATCGGTTTGCCGAGTTCCTCTTCGATTCGCTGCTTCATCACCGCGAAGGGGCGCGGCGGCACCTGATCGTGCAACCGGGACAGCACTTCGACATATTCTGGCGGGAGAATATCGGCGCGGGTGCCGATGAACTGACAGGCTTTGACCAGCCATCCTTCGAGTCGCAAGGCCGTGCGGTGAATCAGTTCGGCGCTACGGCGATGATGACGGGCATAGCGCTCTTCTTGCCCATGCTGGGAAATAAACCGCCCCCGCAACTGCACCCATTTGTAGCCAACATAGATTCGCACCACCATTTGCGCGACGAGGAGAAACCGACCGAAGCGGGCCCGTCGCGCTAACGAAGTTTCCCGATAGGAATCCGTTGGGACTTTTTCTGTCATGCACGTTCCTTCATGGTAAGCGTTCAGCCGTCAGCTCTCAGCTTTCAGCAAAAATACAGAGACCCGCTCCCAGGGATATCTGGCTCGGGTACGAGGGTGGGAGAAATTTTCCGTGTATTCTTGTCTGGCTGACTACTGAAAGCTGAGAGCTGAACGCTTCCCCTTCATGTTCATTGCGTTCTCCTGAAATTTTGGGCACCATCGCATCTTAC
>JANMSE010000428.1:0-30531 GCA_031389045.1 Deltaproteobacteria bacterium
TGGGTGCTAGGTGTTGGGGGTTGGGGATCGGTTAGAAAAGGAAGAGAGCGGACGACTATGGTTGTTACCGCGACAAGCAACAATCCCACCAGCGCCATGCGGTGCGTAGGGCGCACCCGACGAGAGAGCTTCAGATGCTGGATTCGTATAGTCTGGCGTAACCCTTTGGGGGACTCCGGCAGCAGCGCATAGACTGTGAACCGTTCGGTAATGTTCTTCAGCTTGGGTTTACCCAGTGAGACTACCGTGCCGATGTCCAGCTTCTTGACCACATCCCGATACACCATATCCGAGATACAAATGGTGTCCGGCTCGGCCAGCTCCTGGAGACGTGATGCGATGTTCACGCCATCGCCAAAGACATCACCGTCCTTTTGTATGATGTCGCCCAGGTGAATACCGATGCGGACATGGATTTGTTCGGCTTTGGCTTTCTCCGCGTTGTGGGCACGGAGTTGTGTCTGTATCTGCTGGGCGCATTGCACGGCATGGACGACGGAAGGGAAATCGACGAGAAAAGCATCTCCCACAGTCTTGATGACAAGGCCGTGATGAGTCGTCACCGCGTGTTGAATGATCTGATTATGCACTTCCAGCAGCCGCAACATCCGGGCTTCATTCGCCCCCATCTGACGACTGAAGCCGACGATGTTCGGTGAACATGATCGCGGCGAGTTTGCGGGTTTCCGTCTGAGGTACCTCGGCCATTGTGTAGTGCTCCTCAGAACCGTTAGTTCTGCTCGATCGTATACCGATGCCGTTGCCCGAGCAGGCAGACAAGATTCCCAGGCTGATCAACCACGATCGCAAATAATCCCATGATGTCCCGCCCTAATACGCTGATGTCGAGCGCCGCAACTTCAGTAACCGCCCTATACTGGCCACGGAATATGACCGTTCCCCTGGTCTCACGATAGAGCCGAATCTGGGTCTCAACCAGGACAGAACTGACAATTCCGCCTACTCCGCTAATCCCATTCTGGGTAGCATGTGGCTGAAGAGACAACTCCGCCAAAGTGGTAGCGCTAAAAACTGTTTGATCCGCCCCAGTGTCCACGAGGAAGGGTGCTGATATCCACACTCCGCGACTCGTTAAAATCTCCCCCTGGATCACAGGGCGCATGATTCCATCATCTCCTAGCGCCCATGCTCCGTTAATGCGCATAAATCCACACCAGCTTCTCGCGAGGAATATAATGAACGAATCGCCCTTGATCCTCCGGGTGTGCTGCCGTCCCCAAAGCAATAACCTCCTCTGGAGTATCCGCCGCGAAAATCTCTTCCCCGGCAATGCAAATACACTTGCCACGATACTGAGAATAGATTTCTGGCACGTGGGCTTGAAACCACGCCCAGTTGCGATCGAATCGTTCACGCCGCACTTGCGCTTGCGCAATCTCTTCGGGGTCGGTCACTTCTTCCATGATCACTGCCGGTCTTTGCTGTGCTGGCATTGGTGAATCTCCTCTCGTGCAACTGCTGTGCGCTCGGATTCTAGTCCTTGCCTACGGCGCGACGCAATCGGCTGGGCCTTGCCGCAGACCGGACCGCGCTGCAAGCGAAAGAACGGAGTCAACCATCTGAGAGCAGAAACGTTTTCCAGTATTCTCCGGATCGGTCGTACACCTCAGTTCCCCTTCTGTGACGAAACTCATGAGTATAGATAACAAGTTGTATACCCCTACAAAAGAAGGAGAGGCACGTCGAAAAAAGAAGGGCGTCAGGCATCGATATGGATTACGACTCTCTTCAATGCCGGCTCTCTTCTTATCAATGGGATATATCCTGTTGATATGTTCGGTCGGACACACTTCTTCGGCGGAGCCCTTGCCAGCGTCCCAAAGTTCAGGAACTCAGCAATCCCTCTGAAATTTTCTCACAGATAGTTTCTTTTTCGCGAAAGAGTATTGCTGGCACAGTTCCTGCTTTTCTGATTGAACAGACGACAGACATAAACGAATAAGGGGGAACCACACCATGTTGTCATTCATCGCGCAGGCTGGCTACACAACGACCGTTATCGACTTCACCAACGACCTTTCAGCACTGTTGGTTGGGCTTGTTGTCCTCACCGCCCTCTCTGCTGGGGTGATCGCCATTGAGGCTGTCCGTTATCACTTCGCCCAGAAAGCCGAGGTTGCCACCGAGATGGCTCCGGCGACAATCGAGTACCGGCAGGCCGCGTAACCAGCAGGCGACGGTGTGGTGCGCAACCGCACGCAATAATTCACACTTGCTTTCACTCAAGCAGGGAGCCATTCTTATGCCGCCTGCTTGAACAGGACAACCGACGGATAGGCTGTGCGCCTCACGAGAGAGGGGAGGGAGACTTTTCTTTCGTTTTTTCCGCACCTGGCACGGCGCAATCCACAAAGGGGGGAGTATGGAAAGATGGTACCGCTTCATCATTCACCGCCCGTGCTTCGTGCTGTTGCTGATCTTGCTCCTCACCGGGTTCTTCGCTTTCCATGCTCGCCATATCCAGGTTGACAGTTCCCTCGATAGTTTGCTGCCCGATAACGATCCAGAACGGCAGTATTACAATGATGTCGTTCGCTTGTTTGGCAGTGAAAACGTCGCGGTCATCGGCATCCTTACCGACAACATCTATACGCCACACACCCTCCAGAAGATTCAACGCCTCACCGACGAATTTCGGAAAATTCCTGAAGTTAAGACTGTCTTTAGTCTCACCAACGCACCTGATGTCATCGCTAAGATCACTGGCGCGGAGCAGGAGCTGCTCATTCCTACCATCCCCACCACGGTCGAAGAGGCCGCGGCCATTAAAGAGAAAGTCGCCACTCAGCCTATCTATCATAAGAACCTCGTGGCCGAGGATGGACGGGCGGCGGCGATCAATATCTTCTTCTTAGAGAGTATCACTGACAATGAGTTTGTCCGTCGCGGCATCGACGAAAAAATCCAGGACATCATCGACCAGGCCCAGGGGCCCGAGAAAATCTACTATACGGGGCTGCCACATTTTAAGGCGGTCTCCGCCCGCGCCATCGTCGAGGACCTCTCCTATTTACTCCCGCTCGCACTGGTCTTGATTCTCATCGTGCTGTTCTTCTGTCTGCGGTCCGTGCGCGGGGTTGTGCTTCCCGCACTGACGGTGATCATTACGGTCATCTGGACCCTCGGACTCATGGTACTTGGTGGCAGTCGTCTGAGTCTCGGAACCCTGTCGTTACCACCGATGTTGCTCGTTCTTGGGGTCGCCTACTCTCTCCACGTGGTGGCTGAATACTACGAACTTGCGCAACCAGGCCGCCCGAAAGAAGAAGTCCTGCTGGAAACCTTGCGCAGCATCAATACGCCCGTCTTGATGGCCGCGTTAACAACGGTCCTGGGATTTCTCTCGCTCTTCACCAACAACATCGTCAGTATCCGCGAGATGGGCATCTATTCCGCCATTGGCATTACCATCGCTTTTCTCTTGGCGACGATTCTGATTCCCGCTGCCCTCGTGCTCATGCCGCTCCCCTCTCGCCATCAAGACACCTATTCCCCTGGCTTAACCATAGCACTGCGCGCGTTCACCCAATTCATTATTCAACATCGCTCCGCGGTGATTATTGGGGGTGCGCTTATTGCCGTGCTTGCCGCACTGCCCATTCCTTCCATTGAAGTCGGCTCGAACTTTCTCTCCCTCTTCCGCGCGAGTCATCCGGTGCGTCAAGCCACCGATGTCATGAACCATGCGTTAGGGGGCAGCATGGCCTTCTACGTGACGATTGACGGCACCGAGAATGACCTGATGAAAAAAGCGGATACGCTGAAACGGATCAAGGATCTGCAACTCTACATTAACTCGCTACCGGGCGTGGATAAGACGGTGTCGTTTGTCGATTACGGGGAGATGTTCGATGAAGGCATTCGCTCGCTCCCACCCGAAGAGGGTACGGCTCCCGCTCCGTCACTTCCCAATGCGCACTTCTGGGAGAATCCCGCCCGACTTGATGAAGTCATGCAGCTCATCTTTTTCAATCCCACCATCATCGCCAATGTCGTCAACCATCCGATGTACTCGCGGTCAAACATTCTGGTGCGCACCTCGTTTACCCATCCGCGCGAGATTGCTGACGCCGTGCAAAAAATCCAACTCTTCGCGCAGGAGCATTTCTCTCCGGAGATGAAAGCCCACCCCACAGGGGCGCTGATTCTCAATACCCGCACAGCCAGCAGTCTGATTTCTGGGCAGATTCAGAGCCTGACTCTCACTGCCGGTGTGATCTTTGTCATCATGACCGTGATGTTTCTTTCTTTTCGCGTTGGCATTATCGCCATGATCCCCAACATTTTTCCGATCCTCGCGTTCTTTGGTCTCATGGGGGTGAGCGGGGCCATGCTCAGCATCGGTACCAGTACCATTGCCTCGATCGTGCTCGGTCTGGCCGTCGATGACACGATTCACATCATGACTCGATTAAGTGCGGAAGCACGCAGAACATCGGACCAACGCGAAGCGCTCATGCGCGCGCTTTGTACCGTCGGCAAGCCGACGCTCTATTACTCCCTGCTGGTGTTTCTCGGCTTTCTTTCCTTTGGGCTTTCCACTTTTGTGCCAATCCAAGAGTTTGGTCTGCTGTCGGCCACGACGATCGTGTTTGGGGTGCTCGCGGAATTGGCGCTACTGCCAGCGCTGCTCACCACCACACCCGTCATCACGCTGTGGGATGTGCTCTATGTGAGACTGGGACAAGACCCGCATAAGACCATCCCTTTGTTCGCGGGGTTGCGCCCGTTCCAAGCCAAACTGGTGACATTGATGGGTGAACTGAAATCATTTCCCCAGGGGCAACCGATTGTGCGGCAGGGAGACCTGGGGAACGAAATGTACGTAGTCATTAACGGGACGGCGGATGTCTTCATGCATTCCTCCGAGCAATCGCGGAAGCTCGGCTCATTGGAACGTGGCGATGTGTTTGGGGAGATGGGGCTGATTCGTCATCACGAGCGCATGGCGGATGTCATCGCCACGCAAGATGTTGAAGTGTTAGCCGTGAACGAACGCTTCCTGGAGCGGATCAAGCGCCGCTACCCGCGCATCGCCACGGAAATCTTTTTCAATGTCTCGAAAATTCTGAGTGACCGCTTGGAGCAAGCGCAACGGAGGGCCAGTGCCAAATAAGTCCAGGGCTTGTGAGAAAACCCAAAAGTGCGGTAGGGAAAGAAGAATGAGCAACCGACCCGTCACAATGGAATCTCCCGCGGCGACTAAAGCTCTTGAGGAAGTACGACGTATCGTGCTGGACGCGCTGGGTGCGAGAAAGGCGCACGTCTACCTCTTTGGTTCTTGGGCGCGGGGAGAAGCGACGCGCCTTTCAGATATCGATATAGCCATAGATCCGTACGCACCCCTCCCTCGCGGAACGCTCGCGCGATTGCGGGAACGACTAGAGGACAGTCACGTTCCCTACCATGTCGATGTGGTCGATCTGACGAGGGCGGCCTCTGAATTCCGCCATCGTGTACTCGCGGAGGGGGTGTTGTGGAGCGATTGATAGAGCGCCTGGCGATTGCACGACGCGCATTAGGTACGTTGCAAGAGTTAGTGGATATACAGCACCCTTCTCGGGTGGAGCGAGATGCCGCTCTGCAACGGTTTGAATACACCTGCGAGGCGGTCTGGAAAGCCGCGCAGCGCTACCTGCAGGAGGTGGAAGGCCTCAGCCTTGGCTCTCCGAAGGGCAGTATTCGTGCGAGTCGCGATGTGGGGCTCCTCACCGATGAACAGACCACACTCGGTTTAGAAATGATTGATGATCGCAACCTGACTGTTCACACCTATAACGAGTCCCTGGCCGAAGAAATCTATCGCCAACTTCCTTCCTATGCGGACTTCCTTGCCGTATGGCTTACGGCAATGGAGGAGCGCATGAAGCCACAAGAGTCGGGCAATTAGTATCTTGACCTGGAAAGGCCGATGGGAGGAAGAACCCTCCGCTCTCCTTTGTCATTTTTCACTCTGCATGCACTTCAGCCGCGCCCATCTGACGACTAAAGCCCACGATATCGGTGAACATGATTGCGGCGAGACGGCGCTCGCTCCTGAGCGACGCTGTATGGGAAATCAGTTCGTTGTTAGCCATCGCGAGCGATTATCCCTCCAGCTCTTTCCCTTTGTCAAACCTATGCTAGAAATAGAGGCAAGGAGAAAAACACAATGACACCGAGTATCGATGAACTCGCCCAACAAATTGTTGCGCTTGATCGTACTACTCAAGAAACCTTGCTAGAGAAAGTGGCGGAACTCAATTTTCAACATGGTTTTGAAGCCCTCGCGGACAAGTATCGCAAGCGGTTGGCACAGGAGGGGAAGCGAGACCAAAGTACGGTTGATCTCCTGGCCGAGTTAGCCCAGATTCGTGAAACGATAGCCGTCCATGACCATCAGAACTGCCTGGATTGTCTTTGACACAAACGTCTGGATCTTTGGCTTGCGGGATGCTCCTGAACGGCCCGCTTGTTTTCAGCTCCTTCGTCGCTTGCCTCATCTCTTGGTACACGTCCCTCGACAAATTCTTCTTGAGCTTCGGGCCAATCTTCGGAAAGACGAGCTAGACGACCTTTTTGATCTCCTGAACCGCTATCCAGAACGGGTCGTCGTCTCCTGGAGCAAGGTGCAACCGGTGTTGATTCGCAAGTACCAACAACTTGGCTGTAAGCTGGGAGATGCAACGGTTGCAGCCCATGTTGAGACACTCCAAGCCGAGGGACTTATCTCGGAAAACCGCGATTTTCTTACCGAGATCAAGGGACTGCCCTTTCAGGTGCTCAGGGCCGAAGAAGCACTGCGGGAATTGGACACTGCCGACTGATCGCTGAACACGAAAGAACGGTGTCAGGAGCGCTAAACTGCGGAACGATAAAGGCAGACCAAGCACGCTTGGTTATTCAGCATTCATCGTTTCTCGTTCATTTCAGCCCCGCCTTGCGCAGCGCCGCGATGTGACGCTCTAACATCGCCGGATCTTTGATCGGCACTCTCTCCTTGTGAATCTCCAGCGAGAACTTCGGGTTGATCCGCAGCACTTCCGCCACCTCGGCTCGGGCTTCCACTTCCCGGCCCAGCTCGCTGTAGGCAGCAGCCAGGGTCAGGTGAGCGCCAAGAATGTTGGGGTAGTGGGTGAGATATTGCTTCAGAGGGGCAATGGACTCCTCAGGCCGCCTGGCCAGGTAATAGGCAGCGCCTATACTGTTTAAATGCTGGTCTGCAACAAAGGGCTTGAGATGCAGGGCCTGCTCTGCCATTGCAACCGCTCCCTCCGCCCTGCCGACACGACTCAGGGTCTCAGCCAGAACCGCAGAGCCCCAAGCCTCCTTGGAGTCAAGGGCGATGGCTCGCTCCATTTCGGCGATGGCCTGTTCATACTGTTTTTGCCACAGATAGACATAGCCCAAGAGCGCATGACCCGGGGGAGAGGCGTCATTGAGGACGAGGGCACGTTGTACTGCCGCTAACGCCTGCGCCAACGTCTTGGTCTCCAGACTCTGTTGAAAGCCCCATTGCCACAGGTAGCTGAAAGCCAGAAGAAGGTGGCCAGGCAGATTATTGGGACTCCGGCTGAGGAATTCCTGCAGCGTGGCGGTCGCCTCGACATACCGCCCGGTCAGGTTGTAGGCCCAGCCCAGTCCGAATAAGTAGAGAGGCGGATAGCGGGGGTTAAGCCGCATCGCCTGCTCCACCATCCGCAGGGCTTCCTCTGGCCTACCCGCCAAGTTGAGTACCTCCGCCTGCGTTGCATAGCTGTCAGCATTATTGGGATCAAGGGCGATAGCCCGCTCGCCCGGGTGTGATTCAAAGTGCGGGGCAATCATAAACACATTAGGCTGCAGCGGCGAGCTGGCCCCAATACTTGTCCCAGTCCTCATTCGCTCGAACCACGCGGAGAGCAAGCATGGGCTCAACATTGTCAGCTTTCCACCACGCTCCAGGTAATTTGAGCCGTTGCTGAATGACATACCGGTGGGCACTCTCAATTTCACCGGATCCAATGGGCAAGCCTTTCTCGATCGCGCCTTTGTAATCCAGCTGGTCCGGGCGGTTACTTAAATACCGCACACCCGCACGCACCGGTGCGTGGTCATTGGCAACCTCTTCCGCTTCCACATACTCCTCTAACTGGGTCAGGACCGCTGCGCCCTCATTATTTTGCAGCCGCTGCTGCTGGGTTTCCAGCCACGTGTGCGGGGCCGCAGGCGCACACGTGGGCGCCGCCTCAGCGAGGTAGTCACACACATGATAGAAATCGACCAGATAGCTGGCTTGGGAGCCGAACGTTGTCGTGAATTGCTCTGCGATCCATGGGGCTCCGTCGCCGATGCCATGTAACTGGGTGGTCGTTCCAAACCCGGCGGCCACGGCACACGACCGCAACGCCTGGCCACTCGCCTCTACACTGCGGCCAAAGGTCGCAGCAAACTTCGGCGTCACACTGCCGTGGGCATGGACCAAGAGTAAGCGCGCTTCCTGCCAGTGCAAGGTTTTGTGTTTGCGTTTATCCCCTGCGCCGCTTGTGACAATGGGCACCCTCGACCCATCCAGTTCCCCGATTTGTTGCGCACAGCCGGGGGTGTTGACCGCCACTGTCACCCGCTCCTGCTGCTCCCGCATCTGCGCCCCGTGCCGTTCGGTGATCTTGCGCACCGTACTGCCCCCAATCGTGATCCCATAATGTTCCCGCAGTTTGTTCGGCACTCGGCCAAATCCATGGTCCGCCCCGAAGTCGGTCATGGCTCGTTGCAACGGCAGCGAACAACTCCGCGGGCTCACTGCCGCCGCCCTAAGAAACGGTCTAACCTGTGCCCTCCCGCCCCGTAAGACTGGCTCGATCACCGCAATAACCCCGAAGAGCGTATGCCACCAGACTTTTTTTTCCCGTTGCCCTGCAGGGGGGGCTGTTCACGCCGTACCGCCTCTGTCGCTTTTTGCACCGCCCGCTCAGCCCACCCCTGTAATGCGTCATTTCCCAGCTTACGGACTTCTTCCAGCACGGCCTGTTCTGCGGCATCGGCTTTTGTACAATCGCCCGCGACGTTTTCCACAACATTGAGCAGGATTTCCACACGCTCGCGCAGGCGGGGATGGTGACTGAGACGGGAAAGAAAAAGCTCATCTTTATGTGTGTGCATGGCTTATGTCAAAGCAAAGCGCCGCCTTTCCCACAAGCCCCGCACTTTGAATCACACCCCGCTCGCCCTCGGCCCTGGCTTGGTCATACTGCTGCTTCTGCGCATAGACTTGGCTGAAGAGCGAATGGGCTACAGGCAGGGAGTCATCCAGGGCAAGAGCCTTTTGCTCCAACTTAAACGCGCGCTCCAGGTTCTGGGGGTCCACACTCCAGCGAAAAACCCACTCTCTCCAGTAGGTCCGACCCAGCCACGCGTACGCCTCCGCGTACTGCGAGTCCAACTCGATAGCTTTCTCAAACATCTGCCGCGCCCGGGCATTGGCCTCTTGCGTGGAGCGCCAAACGTACTCCACCCCACGCAAGAGAAAATCATAAGCCTCAGGGTTATCCGTGCGTTTGCGCACGATGTACCCTTGCTCCTGCAAGGTGAGCTGCAGCTTCATCGTCGTCACGATCTTCTGCACGATCTCATCTTGCAGAGCAAAAATGTTCGTGAGTGGGCGGTCATAGCGTTCGGTCCAGAGATGATAGCCGGTCGTGGCGTCGATCAATTGCGCCGTGACGCGCACCTGGTTGTCCGCTTTCCGCACGCTGCCTTCCAAAACATAGCGCACGCCCATCTCCCGACTCACCTCTTGCACCTTCACTGCCTTGCCCTTGTACGTGAACGCCGAGTTGCGAGCGATAACAAACAGGCTGGAGATTTTGGAGAGGTCGCTGGTGATATCTTCCGTAATGCCATCACTGAAATAGTCCTGCTTGGGATCTTCGCTCATGTTGACGAAGGGCAGGACGATGATGGAGGGTTTGTCGGGCAGGGGAAGGAACTCTTGATTGCCGATTGGCGAATGCGGATTGCGGATTGAAGAAAAGAAGGGCGTCTGCGTCGTGAGGAGCCCACCGGCAATGAGCGCCAACACCACCCCTGCCACCACCCGGTGCGCAGGACGCACCCGACGGGAAAGCTTCAGATACTGAATGCGTATAGTCTGGCGTATCCCTTGCGGTGATTCCGACAGCAGCGCGTAGACGGTGAACCGCTCGGTGATGTTCTTCAGCTTGGGCTTGCCTAGCGAGATGACTGTGCCTAAAGCTAACTTCTTGGCCACCTCTTCATAGACTTTCTGAGAGAGACAAACGGTATCCGGCGCGGCCAACTCCTGGAGGCGTGAGGCGATGTTCACTCCGTCGCCAAACACATCGCCGTCTTTCTGGACGATGTCACCCAGATGGATGCCAATACGCACATGAATCTGCTCGGCTGATTCTCTTGCCGTGTTATGAGCTTTGAACTGCGTCTGAATCGCCTGGGCGCACTGCACGGCATGGACTACCGAAGGGAAATCCACCAGAAACGCATCGCCCACAGTCTTGATGACGGTGCCGTGATGAGTAGTCACGGCTTGTTGAATGAGCTGGTTATGCACTTCCAGCAGCCGCAACATCCGGGCTTCATCCGCTCCCATCTGGCGACTGAAGCCGACGATGTCGGTGAACATGATCGCGGCGAGTTTGCGAGTCTCGGTTACCGCCGATTGTGAGGAGCCTCCAGACATGGCGGCGATTATGCGACGGGCTCATTGTCCTTGTCAAACGGCAAAGGCTTCGGGACGCCCAACTATTCTTGATGAAGAGGCCGGAGAGTCTGCTCTTTTGGGCATCACACAGAACGAGAAACGGGGGATGATGTATCCTGTAGCTCGCGCGCGAAAGCGATCACCCATTTTCGTTGCTCGTCTGTTTCAGGAATAGGGCAGCCTCGTGCCGCGCTAATCTGCTGGAAGGCCACTTCTGGCTCTATGCCCAAGACGATGAGGAGACCGGCCGCTACCACTGCCGACCTGCCAATTCCTTGCCGACAATGGAGCCCGACGTTTTTCCCCTTCCCAAGGAGTTGATGTAACTTCTTGAGCAATTCCAAGGTGACTCTGCGTGAGAGGGGCACACTACGGTCAGGAATGGGAAACCCAATAAACTGTATGCCCCTCGCTTGGCTCAACACCTCTTCTTGAGCTAAGTCTAAATCCGCATTTTCTTCTCGTGTGAGGAGTGAGACCATGACATCAAGCCCAGCCTGCCGCCACGCCCGCACTTCATCTTCAAGCCAATCGCCCCCGCGCGGACGCGGCACGATAGCCAATTTGCCTGGCCACGATCCGTCTATCCAGTATAGCGCTGTCTTCATATTTTCACTCTCCACATGAATCACGTTGTGTCTTCAATTGCGAGAAGGAAGAGAGGAACAATCATACACCAGAGTTTTAGGGAAGGACTTCTCGTGGCAATACGTCCACATCCACACCTCGGTATCGAAGGAGTCTGATGCGATGATGACCATCCATCACCGTGCCATCAGGCTTGACCTTCAGCGACCCAGGTTGTCCGGGCTTGAGAGAGTCGATGAGTGCTGTGGTTGACAGTTTGCCGTACTGAACAAGTTTTGCCGCACTGAAGGAGCTGTCAGGATGCAGTGATTTCAAAGGCGGTTGGTTCACCATCTTTCCTTTCGGCAATGTTCTTCAGCTTGGGGCGGCCCAGCGAGATGACTGTGCCTAAAGCCAACTTCTTGGCCACCTCGTCATAGACTTTCTGGGAGAGACAAACGGTATCCGGCTCAGCCAACTCCTGGAGGCGTGAGGCGATGTTTACCCCGTCGCCAACCACGTCACCATTTTTTTGCACGATGTCACCCAGGTGAATGCCGATGCGGACGTGAATCTGCTCGGCGTTCTCCTTATCCGTGTTGTGGGCTTTGAACCGACGATGTCGGTGAACATGATCGTCGCCAGGCGACGGGTCTCAGGTTGCGGGACCTCAACCATGTTCATCCCTCAGTTTGCGCAAGCGTAAACAACTGATGCCGATCCCACAGCGCGAGCCCACGCTCCTGCGTGAACGCGATCGCACTCAGCGCCGCGAGAACCGTCAATCCTGTTCAATGGTGTACCGATGCCGTTGTCCGAGCAAACACACAACATTGCCAGGCTGATCAACCACGACCGCAAACAAGCCGAGAATGTCCCGCCCCAGGACGCTGATGTCGAGCGCCGCGACTTCTGTCACCGCTCGGTACTGGCCACGGAATACAACGGCATTACCGGTCTCTCGACGCAACTGAATCTGGGTTTCAACCAGCACAGAACTGACGATTCCGCCCACGCCGCCAATTTGACCTTGGGCAGCACGCGGTTGAAGAGACAGCGCGGCCAAGATAGGAGCAGCAAGAACTGTCTGATCAGCTCCCGTATCCACAAGAAAGGGAACTCGCATCCACAACCCACGACTGGTCAAAATCCTACCTCGGATGACGGGGCGCATAATTCCGTCTTCCCCACGATGCCAGACTCCGTTAATCCGCATAAATCCACACCAGCTTCTCGCGAGGAATATAATGAATGAACCACCCCTCATCCTCGGGATGTGTTGTGGTCGCCCAAGCGATGACCTCCTCTGGGGTATCCGCGGCAAAAATCTCTTCCCCAGCTATCCCAATACATTTACCACGATACTGCGCATAGATTTCTGGCACGTGGGCTTGAAACCATGCCCAGTTGCGGTCGAACTTCTCCCATCCCACCTGCGATTCAGCCCGTTCTTCTGGAGTTTCAATCCGTTCTTCCATAACCACTGTCGGCTGTTGTTGTCCTGGCATCGGTGAGTCTCCTTTCGTGTAACTTGTTGACGCCCGAATTCTAGTCCATCGGTGCTCGTTCCGGCTACTACTCCGCATTCTTCATTCTTCACTCACCTCTCCGCCTGCGCAAGCGTAAACAACTGATGCCGATCCCACAGCGCGAGCCCACGCTCCCGCGCGAACGCGATCGCACTCGCGGTGAACCCACTGGGACAGACCAGCACACCCCGTGCACCGGACAACTGTTTCGGCAACGCGCCATTGAGTTCGCGCGCGACATCAACGCCGACCGGCGAGGCGTGATTCTTACACTGAATGTACAGCACCACTTCGCCTCCCACGTCGTCATCCCGTCGAGCAATCAGATCAATCCCTCGGTCGCGGGTCACCGGCGTCGTCTCCACGCTCCACCCTTTGCGCACCAAGAGTCGTTGCACGTACCGCTCAAACTCAATCCCGCTGAGTTCCGCGTAGTTCACCGGACCATCCGCGCCACGGCGTGACGACTTCGTTGGGGTCGGTGGTGTCAGCTCGAAGACGCCAAATAACTCTTCAATCGAAAGCTGCGCGGGCAGATCAATCGACACATCTTCCACCAACTCGTCAAAGAGGAGCTGCTTTTGTTGCAAGATACGCTCAATGCGCTCCTCGACCGTGTCTTCACAGATGTAGGAATAGATATGGGCGGGCAGCATTTGGCCGAAGCGGTGGCTGCGACTCTCGGCCTGTTGACCAATCGCCGGATTCCACCAGCGATCAAAGTGAAACACATAGGAGGCTTCCTGCAAGTTGAGCCCCTCGCCCCCGGCTCGTAACGAGAGGACCAAGGCTTTATGCGTGGGGTTCGTTTTGAATGCGCGGATCGTCGCCTCTTTTTGCGCCGCCGCCAAGTCACCGGTGTAGACCAAAGGCCGCAATGGAGCCAAGGCCGTGGCGATCGCGCGCGCACCGTACCGCTCATCGACGAATTGCGAAAAAATCAACGCGCGATGCTCTTCGGCGGCGAGCGTCTGCAAGCGAGTCCGCATATCGTTCAGTTTCGCCGACTGTCCCGTTTGCGGACAAAAGTTGCAAATCTGCTTGAGCCTCACAATCAGTTCGAGGATGTTCTCAATGCGAACATCGTCGCCCTTCTTACGCAGTTGCGCGAGCCCTTTGCGTTCCGCGCGCACGTAGCTCTCCCGCTGCGTCCCTTCCAGTTTGAGCGCGATACGACTGACAATCTTCGGTGGGAGCTGAGGGAGCACATCGGCCTTCTTGCGTCGCAACTGCACCTGCATTTGACGCTCGCGTAGCGCGGGACCGAGAGCATAGCGCCGTGGCGTTTCACCTTCACTCAATGGGTTGACAAACTCCAGCAGTGACGCCAGGTCTTCCACACTGTTCTCCAGCGGTGTCCCGGTCAGTGCCCACGCCCGACGGCGGAGCAGACGTTTACACTTGAGACTAATCTCCGCCTCGCGATTCTTGATGGTTTGCGCTTCATCAAGAATCACCACATCCCACACCCGCCGTCGCGGAGGTGAATGCGGGTTGTCCGTGAAATCGGTGCGAAAGGTCTCATAACTCACGAGATACACGTGGGCCGGACTGGTCCACTGCCACGTGCGTTCCGCCACTGGCCCACGCACGGTGGACACGCGCAGCTCCGGTGCCCAGCGGTGCAGCTCCTTGCGCCATTGCGTCAGCAGCCCGGCACGCACGATGAGCAGCACGGATTCAGCCTGCCGTTGGAGGACCAACAACCGCAACGCGGCGATGGTCTGAATCGTCTTTCCCAACCCCATGTCATCAGCGAGCAACAGCGCGTCGTGGGACATCAGCGCCTGAATCCCTTCCAGTTGATACGGGAACAAGGTCCCTGGCCATTCCAAGGGGCCGCTGTGCGCGAGCAGTAATTCGGTGGGCGGTTGCAGCAGATAAACGAGCCGCTTCCACAACGGGACCTGGTCCTTCGCTGGCAATGGAGGGCGCAAGTCGGCAAATGTCTGGGGAGCCAGTTCGGGCCGTTGAGGTGGCGGCAGCCGGTGTGATGGCTCGGTGTGGAGCGAGACGCCGATGAGATTGATACTCCCGTTCTCGGCGTTGGCGGACGGGATCAGGTTCACAGACAGATTGTTTGCTCCCGAGAGCAACAACTCGCTAGAGAGGGAGCGTGCCGTCGCAAGGGTCGTATCATTTGTCAGTGCAACAGAGTGTGGCGCGGCGAGGGTGACGGGTGGAGGAGTCACCCGGCCAGCTCGCCGAGTCCGCAACCGCATGGAGCGGCGGAAGAACCTAAGCCAGCGAATGCGAGGCTCGCCTTGTTCGGGTCGAGCTTTCCACCAGGGATTGGTCACGTTCACGTCGCCTTATCACCCGCGGTGCGATACACCTCACGTAGCCCAATCGCGGCGCGAGCAAAAGGTTCCAACAGCAATCCGTGCGCGGTCAGCAGCCGCAGCAGTTGTAACTCAACGGAATCCTCGGCTGGTCTCCCTGGCAACCAAAATACTTGCACCGGTTCCGCGGCCTGGAGCACATCGGCGGTTTCCACATCGGCGGGAAGCACGGTGTCGCTCGCCAGCGCCAGCCGACAGACCGGAATCGACACCCGCACATCCTGACCGAACAATTCACCCCCAACTTCGGTGGCAAGACACAACAGCAGCCGAGGCGTGCGTGGACAGAGCGCAAACAGCGAGGTCACCAGTTTGCGCGCCGCGTGTCGCCGCAGATCATCTTGACGCCATAAAAAAGTGTTGGGCGTGTCGATGCGATTGTAGGTGAACTCAACCGGTTCACCCCGCGCGTTCATCAGAAAGAGCGCACCCAGATAGCCCGCGCCATTCGCCAGCGGCTCAATCTTGAGATAGGCGACGGTACCAAGTTCATCCAAATCTTCCGCGTCACGGTAGGGGATTGGCATCAATTACTCTGTACCGCGGTCCGGCTCTTCTTCCGAGGCGGTCTCCAGTGTCGCGTCCTCGGTATAGTTTGGTTGAACGGCGGTCTGCTCAAGTTCCACTCGATAGCCGGGATCAAGACGGGTGAGGTCCCACTCGGTGATCCACCGTTTCACATACTCGCGCATGCTGGTGATGCCCAGCCGCTCGACCGATACCGGAGGCGGCTGCCAATTGTAGGCTTGCGCATAAATCGCGCGCACCTTGTCACACGTCTGCTGGATCGCCTGCGCGTCCGGGGCCTTGAGGCGCACCTTTTCGCGTTGCATCAAGCGCATGACACGCTCGGCCTGCTTGGCCAGGTCCTCCGAACCCTTATCGCGCAATTTGTTGGGAATCACTTCGAGGTCGTTGCGCTCTTCGATCACATAACTCTCGAAATTCGACATGATGGCGAAGGCGGTCACCAGCCCCGGCACCTGCTGCCCTGGCGCTTTGCCCATCCATCTCAGTAAGTCCGCGTATGACTTGCCCCGTTGGAGCCAAGAATAGCGGCCAATCAATTCAACCTCATCAACGAGCACCACCCAGCCGGAATAGCCGGCGGCGATCATCAGGCGCGGCGTGAATTGAAACCGCTGCAACGCCAAATCTCTCAGCGTGATCGGCTCAATCTTGTACGCTACCCGCTCCCCACAGGCGCGGAGAGATTTCTTGATGTCGTTGGCGCTGAGCGGGTCACCCGACCAGAACGCGATCAGCCGATTGCGCAGTTCGAGGTCCATCCCCAGGCGCTTGAACAGCAACAGCGTGGCGGCGAAGCGGGAGTTCACTTGGCCACTGTGCGCCCAGGCGCTCAAGTCATTGAACGCATCATTCGTGGGATTCAGATGCGCCGCCACTTCGGTCAACGCCACCCCACGTCTCTCCGGCACCACGGCGGACCGCAGCGCGGAGCGATAGAACTTCGCGGGGTCGTACAAAGGCGTCTCTTTACTGATGACCACCTTGCTACATACGAACCGCTCGCCCAGCGCGATCTGTTTCAGATATTCCAGGAGGTGGGATTTGCCAGTGCCGAAGTCACCCGCGATGAGCAAGCCGGGCGTCTGCACTCCCGCTTGCGCGCTCTCGCGGGCCGCTTGGAGCTGTTCGCGAAACCGTTCCTCAATGGCGGGTTGCTCACATCCCAACGCGAGCACCGCGTCCCGATTCGGGACGCCTGCTCGCAATGCTTCAATGGCACGACGTGCCGAGAGCGTGGTGTCCATTACACGCCTCCTGATGCCGCCGCGTGGTCGTTCCCCGGCAATGGGGCGAGTCGCACCAACGTCGAGAGCGGGTTCACTCGTTGTTTGTCGCGCACTTCATCCCATATCCGCATGCGCAAGGCGTCATAGCCGTACACCCCGCGCCGATCATCGGGATGCAAAAACGCGGGCGGCGCGATCACCGTCGTCAAGCAGAACTCGGTCTCGTCCGTGGCATCAATGCACTGGCGCAGCAATTCGTAGGTATCCAGCGTCATCGCCAAGCTGTAATAGCGACTCTCATCTTGCAAGTCCCTGGGACGCGGACGTTGCATCAAGCAGCGCGAAATATCAATCGCCAGCACCAACCCCTTCTTCCCCGCGAGGTGCGCCCAATGCGACAGCGAGGAGAGCAGATACCGCGCGTTATCGCGAGCCACTTTCTGAAAGATCAACGCCGGCTTGATCTCCGACAGCCGCTGCAGCCCACCGCGCAACCATTCTTTAATCACATCCGCTGGGACCGGGCTCATGCCATTGGGGTCGAGTTGGGTCTGACAGAGGCGGATCATGGCGATGCGAAATTCTTGGCTCATCTGATAATCGCGGATCAGATGCTTTTCCGGCAGCGCGTGGAGTTCCTGGCGCAACAGCCGCTCATCACGGCCATTCAGCTCCGCGAGCTTGGCGAGGGTGAACGCTTCCTGTTGTGGTGGCAGCGTGAAGCCGCTCTCGACCAACATGCGGCTGAGGAACGCGAAGGCCAAGCCATCCCAATCGACCTGGCGCGCGATCTCGTGAAACAGATGGTCAATCAGATAGACGCGCGTCTTGGCCGCATCAACCCACGCGAAGACGTACCCTTCGGCCTCCGCGAGGCCGCGCAGGGATTGCCGCAATTCGTCGTGGTCAATCTCTTCCGTTGGGACGATGAACTTCACCGTGGCCCCGCCGTCACGAATAAAACCTTGCAGATACTCGGTTTGGATCACCGTCAGCCAGTCGGTAGGACGCAGATACAGAGAACTCATGACGGCACCTCGTGAAGGGACAGCGCTAGGGATTCGCGGCGGAGACAGCTCGCCTTATTCTGGTGTGAACGAAATACCGTAGTATGCCTTCGCCTGGCCGGTCTTGGTGACAATGGGAATGATCTTGCTGGCGGCTTCATTGCCGCGCGCCGCATGAAAACTCGCCGTGGCTCCGCCGCGGACCGTGGCGACCCCGCTTTGATCCAGGAGATACAGATCGCGAGCGAATTCCTGACGAGAGTATTCCTTGGCTTGTCCCGGCAGCATCGTGAGGAGGTTGTAAATTTCCACCAACGGGACGAGCGCGGCGGTATCGTGCCGCTCCTTGCCACGGGTTTTCACGGCGGTGGCGTACGCGTCATAGATCGATTCCAGAAATGCCTCGGATTTGAACCGGACCGGTTTGTTTTGCAGCTCTTGGAGATGCTGGACCAACACGGAAGGGCGCAGTCGCCGTTCGCGGGTCTTGTCGATCACGACGGCACGATCATTGGGGAGCACGCGGATCAGCGAAGGATAGCAGTACAGCCGATCATCACGTTCATGGATATGGACGCCGGTCTGTTTGGCGGTGGCGAGCACTTCGCTGACAAAGGCCCCAGAGGACAGATACGTTTCTTCGTCGAAGTTCCATCCTGCCTTGGCGGTGGTAAATTGTCGCTTGAGATCGGCGATGGACTGTTCAGCGGTCTCCAGGGCCTTTTGCAGATCACGCAAGTTACCGACCTGGGCGGCGGCGCGAAATTTTTTCAGAGACCGGAGAGCGGCGGTCGCTGCTTTACAGGCGGTATCCGCCTCCGCTTCGGTCTTCGCTAACGCCTCTTCTAAGCTATTCTGAAACTCAGCCACGCGTGGGTCTCCTTCATTCGGGAATCTCGCGCCCGGAATTTACACAGAAGGGCGGTCCAGGGCAAGTCTTGGTCAAGTCCCTGCAAGTCTCAGGCAGGTCTGGGACAGGCCCCTGCAAGTCTCAGACGCAATGACCCGATGACTCAATGACTCAATGACTCAATCATTTCAGAACGGCCAAAACCGCCACCACCAGGTGCTTTGCACCTCGTTGACCGCGAGCACCTGGGTTTTGCCGACTTCCGCCCCATCGAACGTGACGACGATCTCTCCGACCGCTTGCCCGACAGCGATCGGCGCCCCCACCCGGTCCGGCACGTTCACCGCGACCCGTACCTTCTTTTCCTCGCCTTTCTTCACCAGGATTTTCACATCTTGTTTGGCCACTATTGGCACCGTGCCCACCACCCCGCCTCGCACCTTCACATCCTTGCCTTCCAGCACCACCTGGCCTTTCACCGGCACGAGCATGCGGTTGGTCGCGAACCCCTGGTTGAGCAGTTGCGTGGCATTCTTGAAACATTCGGTTTTCGTGGCGGAGCCCATGACGACGACGATCAAGCGCAAGTCGCCACGCATCGCGCTCCCGGTGACGCAGAAGCCCGCTTTATTATGAAAGCCGGTCTTAATGCCATCGGCTCCCGGAAACGTCCGCAGCAAGTGATTGGGATTGACGAGCGTGAACGCGCCATCGCGAAACGGGTCTTGACTCTTGGCCACGAGTTCAACGATTTTCGGGAATTTCATAATCTCCCGTCCGAGCGTCGCTAAATCCGCCGCGCTCATCACATCGTCTTCTTGTCCCGGCTCGGCGGGCAACCCGTGCACGCTATGATACTTTGTTTCTTTCAGCCCCAGGCTCTCAGCACGTTGGTTCATCAGATCAACGAAGGCATCACTGTAACCGGCGACATGTTCGGCCAGCGCCGCAGTGGCATCGTTGGCGGAATGAATCATTATCGCCTTGAGCAGCTCTTCCACGGTCAGGACTTCGCCTTCCTTGAGATAGACCTGCGAGCCCCCCATTTGTGAGGCCCAGCGCGAAGCGGTGACTTTCTCGTCAAGCTTGAGCGCCCCGTCCCGCACCTTTTCCATCACGATCAGCGCGGTCATCATCTTGACCATCGACGCTGGTGGCAGGGGGATATGCGCGTCTTTCTCGAACAGGATGGTTCCAGTCTCTGGCTCCACCAGAATGGCGGACGTGTAGGTGGCTGGTTTCTCGGCTTTTGCGGCTTTCTTCGTGGCGTCAGTCGGCAAGGCTGGCGTTTGCGCGTTCGCAAGGAGCGGCGTGATGATACACGAGAGCAATAAGCGAACCCACATCGCCCTACATCGCCAAGACGGTTTCTCCGCTTTTTTCGCTGGATACCTCATCCCCGCACCCTCCTCTTTCAGACAAGTCTCAAATAAGTCTCTGCGAGTCTCAAGCAAGTCTCTACAAGTCTCTACAAGTCTCTGCAAGTCCGAGACTGGCCTGAGGCTTGCCCTAGACTTGTCTGAGACTTGCCTGAGACTGTTCCGCGATGGGGAGCGTAAAGAAAAACGTACTCCCTTGGCCGGGGGTGCTCTCGACCCACACTTGCCCCTGGTGGGCGGTGACAATTTCCTTCACTAGGGTGAGCCCAAGCCCCGTGCCACCAATGTTGCGGGTGGCGCGGTTGTCGGCGCGAAAGAACCGGTCGAACACTTTGGCGACGACTTCGGGATCCATCCCTACCCCTTGATCCCGCACCCACACCAGAGCGTGATCGTCTTGCGTGCGCGCACCAAGGATGACCTCACCACCGTGCGGAGAAAATTTCACGGCGTTGGAGAGCAGGTTGATCAGCACCTGCTGCAACCGCGCGGCATCCGCCATCACCACCGGTGCGGGTTCTGACAGGTCCAGACGAAGGGTATGCGCGCCATTCGTCACCGTGAATGTGTCAAGGCTCTTCCGCAGACAGGACGCCAGCGACACTGCCGCGAAATTGTAGGTTTCCCGCCCAGACTCCATTCGTTGGAGATCGAGAAAATCATTGATGAGGTTGGTTAATCGCTCGGCTTCTCCGCGGATAATCGCGAGGTACTCCCGTTGTTTGTCGGGGGCAAAATCGCGCGTGAGCATGAGTTCCGTAAACCCGCGCACGCTCGCTAACGGAGTCCGCAGCTCGTGACTCACCGTGGAGACGAGTTCGTCCTTGAGTCGCTCCACCTCTTTCCGTTGAGTAAGGTCACGGACGACGACGACCACTTCGTCTGGTCCGCACACGGCGATACGCGCTTCATACTCGCGGTTCTGTCCGTCATTCGGCAGACTGTATTCAAAAACCTGCGTTTCTCCACTGTCGAGCGCCGTGGTGATCGCCGCCATGCCGCGCTGCGCCGTCGTCACGGGTAAGACGTCGGAAACTGTTTTCTCGAGCAGGGATTCCGCTTCAGCAAGGATGCAGGACAGGTCTTCCGCCTTAAAGTCAAGAAAAGCGCCCGCGCGACTCACGCGAAACATCATATCGGGAATCGCTTGCAACATCGCATGAGACTGCGCCTCGCTGCGTGCCCGTTCGTTGACTTCCTGCTGGAGCGCCGCCGTGCGTTCGCGCACCCGTGACTCCAGCTCGTCGTGCGATTGTTGGAGCGCTTCCTTGCTTTCCATCAGGTCTCGCGTGGTAAACCGCAACGAGAGCCCCTCGGTAATCGAGGCGTGATACCGCAAGGCGATGGCGCACAGAAAGACGCTAAACATCGCGCAGGTCATTCCCATCGCCACGGACAGCCGTCCGCCTTCCAGCAGGAAGAGCAGGGCAATGGGCATCGTGCTGGGAATAATGAAACTCACGACCGCGGCTCCCACCGCCGACAACGACGTCATCGCCGCCACCGTGGTGCCTTCAATCATAAAGGTCAGAAACAACTGGTGCGCGAACGACTCCGGGGTGAAGAACAGTATGCTGCCCAGTCCCCACCCACAGCCGGAACTACAGGCGCCAAAGACAAACAATTTTCTCCACCCAAAGGACTCTTCTTGACTTGGTCTCGTCCGCAAATACCGAGAGACGAGGAGGCCCCGGACAATAGTAATCGCCGCCATGAGCATGCTCCACCCCAGGACCTTCCTCGTGTCCACCATCCCGACGAAAGCAAAGACGACGATGGCGACGGTCAGGAGCGTCCCAATGAGCCCCGCGGGTGCTTGTGTGTAGATTAAATGGGTTTGTGCGACGGCAATCTCGCCCGTCCGTTCAGCAGCCGCCCGGGGAAGGTCGGTTTCGTGCTGATGCGAATTGTCGGGAAGCGTATCAGTAGTGTGTGTCATAGTACGATCAGTGCTGCTGTGTGGCGGCGGTTCGCAGGTCCGCAACCGCATTGCTGGAGGGGAGAGTAAAAAAGAAGGTGCTTCCTTGCCCAAGATGACTTTCTATCCATACTCTTCCACCGTGGGCAGTAATGATCTCCTTCACCAAGGTTAAGCCTAAACCCGTTCCCCCGATCTTGCGGACATCACGGTTATCCGCCCGAAAGAAACGGTCGAACACTTTGGGCAACTCTTCGGGAGCGATGCCTATCCCTTGATCCGCCACCCACATCACGATTTCCTCTCCAGCCGTCCGAATGCCAGTCGTAATGGTCCCGCCTTGAGGGGAAAACTTGACGGCATTCGACAACAAATTCACCAATACCTGGTGGAGTCGGTCCGCGTCAGCCCGTACCGGTGGCACGTGGTCAGGGAGCCGGACCTGAAACGTATGGACCCCCGCGTTATGGGAGAACACCGCCACGCTCTCACGGAGGACGGCGGCAAGGTCAACCTCCGTAAAACGATAGCTTTGCTGCCCAGACTGTATGCGCCGCAGATCGAGGAAATCGTTAATCAAGTCAGTCAACCGTATCGATTCTCGCTGGATAATGGATAACAATTCACGTTGTTTTTCAGGAGGAAAATTCCGGCTCAACATCAGTTCCGTAAAGCCGCGCACACTCGCCAACGGCGTGCGCAGCTCGTGATTCACCACCGAGATGAATTCATCCTTGAGGCGGTCCACTTCCTTGCGCTGGGTAATGTCCCGGACAATCGCCACCACCTCGTCCGGCCCACTCGGCGCAACGCGGGCTTCGTAGTCACGTGCGACATCCGCGACGATCAACGGATACTCAAGGACGCGCATTTCCCCGGTCGCCAACACCTCGGCGATGGTCTTCAGACCGGCTTCGGCGACATCCGCGGGAACGATATCGGCGAAATGTTTGCCAATGAAGAACTCCGCCGGCGCCACGGCGCGAAACATCTCACGTGGCTTATAATCGAGGAACCGCCCGGCGTGGTCGGCGCGAAACATCATATCCGGAATCGCTTGCAGCATCGCCCGCGACCGCGCCTCACTCTCGCGCAATTCATTTTCGGTCCGCTCATGTTCGGCGATCTCCGCTTGTAAGGCAGTGTTCGCCGCCGTCAGCTCCGCCGTGCGTGCCTGGACACGGCGGTCTAACTCCTCGTTTGATTGTTGCAAGACTTCTTGGCTTTGTAAGAGGTCACGTCGCTCAAACCGAAATGCCAGGGATTCGCGAATGGCGGCATGAAGTTGGGCCGCCATCGCCAAAATGCCGGTCACGAAAATCACGGAGAGGACGCCCATGACCACAAAGAGTTCTCCCCCTTCGAAAAAGAACCGGAGGATCAGTGGTACGGTCGTTGGCAACACGAATCCGAGGTGGGCGGATTTGATCGTCGCCATGGAGGTCACGGCTCCGAGCGCCATGCCGCCGAGAACGAAGATGAGGAATATCTGATGTGGCAGCGAGCCCGCGGGAAACAAGAAGAGGCTGGTGGCTCCCCATCCACACCCGGCCACGATCGCGCCAAGCATAAAGCGGGTCCGCCAACGATGGGCGGTCGCGGGTGAGGGCACCGCGCGGTGATAGTGAGACCTCATCCGCAACCGCAAGAGCGCGATACCGCCTATCGTTGTCCACCAGGCAAATAACAGGAGCGAATCAACCTGCTCTCGCAAGACAAAAACAAGGAGTGAGGCATTGAGCACGGTGATCACAAGGGCGACCGGCATCTGCGCATAGGCGAGGCGCGTGAGCTCAGCGGCGATCTGGATATCTCGTGCCGCCGTTTGGACGCCGTTGTCCATGCCAACGGTCCCCTTCGTAGGGTACGGATGCGTGTTTCCGGAGACTTCGCTCATGGTGGTATCGTCAAGAGACAGGGTGTTCGGGTCCTTTAGGCATGAATCGGCTGCTCCACACACCGCTTGAGGAATGGCGTCTACCGATGCGCGCGCAATCGTTGCGTTGCTTCCCAATCGATCCCCACCCCATCCAGTAAGACCACACCATAGTGTTCGCGTGCGGCAGCGGGGGAGACATAGCCGTTCAGGACATCTTGGCGAACGCGTTCCGGGTCGCGTTCAGCAGCCGCGAAGAATCCGCCACCGCCAGGAAGACGCAGCACCACTTTCTGCTCTGGCAACAGACGATACTGCGCTTTCGGATGCGGATGCGTCCCATCGGACAGGAAAAAGTCCCCCAACGCGCCACTCTCGCCCCCAGCGAATCCTAGGGCGGGAAACTTCGTACGGTCATACATGGCCGAGTGCACAACCGGCGTGGCCGTCCGTACCGAGAGCACCATCTCTTGCCCTAACCCGCCCCGAAACTTGCCCGGCCCGCCGGAATCTTGGACCAATTCGCGCGTTTCCATCACCAAGGGTGAAACGTTCTCGATGATCTCCGCTGGGACGCCTTGGATACCACTGGGAAATGCCGTCGCCGAAATCCCGTCCTTGTCCGGGCGCGCCCCCATGCCTCCAGAGGAGAAGAAGACATAAGTGAACGCTTTGCCGCCGCCATCCTGGCCGGTGAACTGCGTGATCCAGATATTCGCCGCGCCATCGGCCAGGACCCGATCGGGAATGGCACGCGCCAACGCGCCAAATACCGCCGTCGCAAGAAAATGGCCAACGATATGGCGCCCACCCACGGGAGCGGGAAATTGGCAATTGAGAATGCACCCGGGCGGGGCCGTGATATGCACGGGGCGGAAACTGCCTTCATTATTGGGGACGTGTGGCGAGATCGCGCATTTGAGCGGATACGTCGTGTAGGCGATGCAGTACGCCAAGGGCACATTGATACCGCGCTCGCACTGGGGGGACGTGCCAGCGTAGTCAACGAACACGTCGGACCCGGTGACGGTGACGGCGATCCGCACGGTAATCGGCTCGTCAAAGCCATCCATGCGAATTTCGTGGTGGAAGGTCCCTTGCGGCAATTCGGCGATGGCGGCGCGCATGGCGCGTTCCGAGGTCGAGAGAATCGCCGCAGACAGCGGCGCGAGCGACGCGAAACCATATTCGTCCATGAACTCCAACAACTTCGCGCCCCCCACTTCATTGCCACCAACCTGCGCGCGCAAATCCCCTTCGACCAGTTCAGGCGTGCGCACATTTTGTTTAATCAGGCGAAAGAGGTCTTCGTTCGGCTGCCCGTCGCGAAAGAGTTTCATGATCGGGACATAAATGCCTTCCTCGAACACTTGCCGCGCGTCGGCCCCCAACATCCGCCCGCCCACGTCAACCGCGTGACAGGTATTGGCGAAGAGCGCCACCGGGACCCCGTTGCGAAAGACCGGGGTGACAACGGTAAAGTCATTCAGATGACCAGACGTGAGCCACGGATCGTTACTAATGAGGCTATCTCCTTCCGCCAGCGTCTCCCACGGGTATTGTTTGAGAAAGTGCCGTACGGCCAGCGCCATCGTGTTGATGTGGCCCGGTGTGCCGGTCACGGCTTGCGCGATCATGTTCCCTTCGGTGTCAAACACCCCAGCCGACAGGTCGCCCGCCTCGCGCACGACGGTGGTAAACGAGGCGTTCTGCAACGCCGTCGCCTGTTCGTTCACGATGGAGATGAGACGGTTCCAGAGAATTTCCAGCGCAATCGGGTCAATCTGATCGGACTCTGCTTGAGCAAACATACCGGAGGTCGCCATCGCTGTTCCCCTCTCTCTCCTGAAGTGGCGTCAAGAGTAGAGGACACCTTCATCACGGGAAAGCCCAGGACGCTCACGTTCCACTTCGCATGCCCAGCATCGCACTCAAGGCGGCAACGAGCCGGGTATTCTCGCTACGGGTGCGGACAGCCACGCGGAAGAAGCGTTTGCCCAATCCCACGAAATTGCCACAATCGCGCACAAGCACATGTGCGTCCGCCAGTCGTCGTCCCACCTCAGCCACGGACAATCCTGGTGTTACGATTCGCACCAGGAGAAAATTCGCGTGCGCGGGAAAGGGACACAGTCCCGCGATCCGCGCCAATTGCGTCGCCAGCCATGCGCGTTCTCGTGCCATGAACGTCCGGCTGCGCTGGATGAACGCCCCCTCTTGGAGACACGCACAAGCAACCTCTTGGGCGACGACGTTGACCGACCACGGTTCAAGCTGGGCACGAAGTCGCGCGACCATTCGTGGTTGAGCAATCGCATATCCCACACGCAGGCCCGGCAGCGCGAAAAACTTCGTCAGCGACCGCAAGACGATGACATGGGCACTCCGCGCCGCCCACTGCTTGAGTGACGACTCCTCTACCCAATCCACAAAGGTCTCGTCTATCACCAGGCGTGTTCGTGTCAGGCGACACACACCGAGGATTTTTTCAAGTTCAGCCTGTGAGAGCAGCGCTCCGGTTGGACTATTGGGATTGGTGAGCACGAGCACGTCGTAGCCTTGGGCAAGTGTTTCCTGGAGTCGCTCGATAGATAGGGCAAAGGCGGGCGGGCGCAACACGAGATGGGAGACCCGCGTGTTGCTGTGTCGCAACGCGGCGTCATGCTCACTAAAAGACGGTGCGACAATGAGCGCCCGGCGCGAAGCAAGCACCCGCGCGAGCACATACAGCAGTTGGGTTGAGCCGTTGCCGACAAGCACTGCACGTGGATCAAGATCGTGATACGTCGCCAATGCCTGCGTGAGGGTCTCCGCATAAGGCTCTGGATAATGGGCGACTCGTGCGAGCGCCTGCCGATAGGTCTTCGCGACGCCGCGCGGCCATCCCAGGGGGTTGATGCTCGCACTAAAGTCGAGCACTTGGTCCGGCGAAAGCCCACGGGACCGTGCGAATGCGTGGATATTGCCACCATGTAGTGGAGTCATAAGACAAAATCAAAAGTCAAAAGTCAAAACAAAGGATTGAGGACCAAGGGTCAAGGACTGAGAGGCTGAATATGCTTCCGCAATCCCAAATCCTAACCCCTAACTCCTCCACAGAGCCGCGAGCACGCAAACGACCAGAGCCAGCATGCTCGCCCGATCGAGAAGGTGCAAACTCAGCGTGATGTGTTCAGGACGCAAGGGATGTTGCGCGTCGCCGAGCGTTGGTTTTTCATGCAGCTCGCCGAAATATCGACTTGGTCCACCAAGCTGAACTCCGAGGGCTCCGGCAACCGCCGCTTCAGGATACCCGGCATTGGGACTGGCATGCCGGTGCCCGTCTCGCCAGGTGATCCGCCAGGCGTTCCCGCCCTCATACTCAGGACCTAAGCTCCAAGCAGCGACGATCAGTGCCAGAGCAGTCAGTCGCGCCGGAATGAAGTTCGCCACATCGTCCAGCCGAGCCGCGGCTTTTCCCAGATACTCGTATCGTCCAGTCCGATACCCCACCATCGAATCCAGTGTATTCACGGCTTTGTAGGCGAGCGCGAGTGGCACTCCACCCAGCGCTAAGTACAACAACGGCGCGATGACCCCGTCGGAACTATTTTCCGCCACCGATTCGACCGTGCCACGCACAATCTCCGCTTCCGAGAGGGTTGTCGTTTCCCGACTCACGATACGCGCGAGCATGGTTCGTGCGGTCTCCAACTCTCCACCACGTAAAGGTCGGAGTACCGCGTACGCATGTTCCGCGAGGCTGCGCCGAGCGAGACACAGTGACCCCAACAATACCGTGGCAGCGTATCCAAGCCACCAGGACAAGGCGGCAAGCGCGGAGAGCAACCATGTCGCGCCGTAGTACGTCACCACGACGACCCCCAGCGCTAGGCCAGAGCCACCCCAAAAGTCACGCGCGGGTGAAGCCGGACCACGGCGGAGCCATTGTTCCCCTCTGTCAATCATGCGACCGATGACCCGCACGGGATGTGGAACCCATCGGGGTTCGCCGATCAGTGCGTCAAGGACAAAAGCCAGGAGCACAATCACCGCGTGTTCCATTTACACCCTTGTGGCTCCGGTCCGCCGGATCCCTTCCCTCATGGCATCGCCCACCACCCGACCAAGCAACTCACCAAGCCGGGTATGTTTCCCGCAGTATTGATAGGCGGGCTCGCTGTCCGGACACGCCACGGCAACACAGTCGGTGCCAGTGCCCGTCGCGAGCGTATCGGACACCGTGCTGGTGATCTCCGCGGCGTGGAGCGCCTGGACTTTTGCCTCGGTAATAATTTGGACCGCCTCCACCAGGGCGGGAGGAGCCAGAGGCTGATTGCAGGCGACGATGAGATTGATTGTCCCAGGCCGCTCGTTGTACGTGGCCGGGTCACCAACGGCTAACGCGTTGCTCACTCCCACTGTCGCAAAGCATTCGAGCGTCGCGGTCTCATCTTGCCCCGTCGTGCGGACCAATCGCTCCATCAGCACGCCAGTCATCAAACCCACGGTCGGGCTTTCTACATTGAAAGATCGCGCCAACGCGGACAGATACGCCTGTGGTGCCAACACCGAAGAGGAATGGATATCGACTTGATGGTTGAGGATGGTACGCGCCTCCACCAACCCACCATTGAGCGGAGCCCAACTCAACACGCGATACCGTGCGGGGAATGTGACGATAAGCGTGCGTTCATGAACGCGGGCGGTCCAGGGGATGGGCATGGGCTTTGGGCTCTGGGATTGAGGCTCTGGATTTTAGACTTTGGACCTGGGACTTTAGACTTTGGACTTATCTTCCGCGACTCCCGCTTCGGCGAACGTCGCCATTTCATTCAGCAGGCGAACGGCGGACTCGACGAGTCCCATGCCCAACGCCGCGCCGGTGCCTTCGCCGAGGCGCAGGTCAAGGTCCAATAACGGTTTCACATCCAGTGCGGCCAAGACCTGTCGATGGCCTTGCTCGGCGGAGCAATGGGCGAAAATCAGCCGCTCCTTCACCGCCGGATGCAACGCGCAGGCAACCCAGGCACCAGCCGTCGCAATGAATCCATCAATCACCACGGGGATATGATGTGCCGCTCCGGCCAGGCAAATACCGGTGATCCCAGCAATTTCATAGCCACCCAGCCCAGCTAGCGTACCAAGTGGATCCGCAGGGTCGGGCACGTTGCATGCAAGCGCTTGGCGCACGATGCTCACTTTATGTCGCCGGCCAGCATCGTCGACCCCGGTGCCAATTCCTGTCAGCTCTTCTGGATCAATCCCGCTCAGCGCCGCAAGCAATGCCGTCGCCACAGTGGTATTGCCAATCCCCATCTCCCCAACACCCAGAAGCTGGGCACCGCCACGGATGGCATCCTCCGCCACCGCGATGCCCACTTCAATGGCCCGCACGGCGTCATGCCGTGACATTGCCGGCCCGCGCGCGATGTTCGCCGTGCCGTATCCTATTTTGTGCCGCAATAGCCCAGGAAGCTCTGGCGCGAAATCGTGATCGACCCCAAGGTCCACCACTTGCACCGTCAGGTCGAATTGACGCGCCAGCACCGTGATCGCGGCTCCACCGCGCAAGAAGTTATACACCATCTGCGCGGTCACTTCCCGTGGATAAGCACTGACGCCTTCCGCACTCACGCCGTGATCGGCACAACAGACGAAAAGGACTTTCCGTGCAACCGTTGGGCGTTCCTGGCCAGCGATCAACGCACACCGTAGAGCCAGTTCCTCCAACCGGCCAAGGCTGCCACGCGGTTTGGTCAGTGAGTCAAGACGATACTGCACGCGAGTCGCTAACGTCGGCTCCAGTGGCGTAATGCCCCGGAGGGTCTCTTCAATTGTTCGCATGTGGGGGAGGTGATTATCCTTTCATCTTGAGCGACAGCCCGGCGGCCATGAACACCACTTCTTGACAGGCTTTGGCCAATTGTTGATTGACACTGCCGAGGAGGTCTCGATACTCCCGGCCCAAGGCGTTGTCGGGCACCAAGCCCAAGCCGACCTCGTTACTCACGGCCAGGAAGTGAAACGAAAACAAGGGAATCTCCTCGACGAGTTCCGCCACTTGACTCTCCAGTTCCTCGCGTTGCCCACTCAGCAACGCGTTCGACACCCAGAGTGTGACACAATCGAGCACGACTACGCCGATGCGGTCGTTGATCTCTTTGAGCTGCCAGACCACCTCAATCGGCTCTTCGATAGTGGTCCACCGGCTGCTACGTCGTTGGGCTTGATGCTGTGCAATGCGGGTCCGCATCTCCTCGTCTTTTCCCTCCGCTGTCGCCATATACATCAGTGAGCCTCGCCATGCCTGCGCCCGTTGCAGCGCATACGTACTTTTCCCCGATCGTGCACCACCAAGCACGAGAACACTTTCTTTGATTACCGGTTTTCGTGGCATAGCTCCTCCAGTTCGGAGTTTCGAGTTTCGAGTTTCGAGTTTCGAGTTTCGAGTTTCGAGTTAAGACTGATGAATAGTAAAGTCGGAGTAAAGCCCCACTCGTCTCCTTCCTCCATTTTCCACTCTCCACTCTCCACTCTCTACTTTCCACTCTCCACTAATTTGCCGCTTGCCCTGCGCGTCTGAATCCAGTAAGCGCAACAGGATGGC
>JANMSE010000430.1:0-2499 GCA_031389045.1 Deltaproteobacteria bacterium
GGCACGAACTGGAGGTCCTGACACTGTCGGCTGGCCACTTCCTTCCTCCTCTGCACTTGCCGCTTGCTCTTTCCGCGATGCAGCCTAACCCACCGCTGCACCGCATCGCCGCCCGCGAGCGACTCTGCTTAAACTGAAAGGGTGCGTCAGGGCGGCTCGCGGTGAGCGGGAGCGTTAGGCTGCATCGCGGAAAGAGCAAGCGGCAAGTGCAGAGGAGGAAGGAAGTGGCCAGCCGACAGTGTCAGGACCTCCAGTTCGTGCCAGCATGGAGTGGCGGTGACATTGCGCTGGCAGCACGCAGTCCGCCGGGAGACCTGCGTAGCATCGAGTAACGAGTCTACCTGGCCGATGGGCCAGGAGCCTTCAGGATAGTCACGTTTGCAAAAGGAGGAGATCACCTATGGCTCAGAAATTATTCGCGCTGATGTTGGCGCTCACCATCACGGTCACGTGGATAGGCGGGAGCGCTGCCCAGCCCCCTGCCACCGGGCAAGTGCTCAGAGTCTACACGACGAGCGTGTTACCAGATAAGCGGGACCAACTGCCGACGGTCGTGAATGAGATGACGCAGTTGCTTGCCGCCACGAAAGGCATTCAGTGGTTCAAGGTCGGCTCGGACCCCGCGACGGGAGAAATTGTCTCCGTCACGCTGTGGAACAGCCAGGCAGACATCGACGCGTTTCTCAAATCCGAGGCGCGGAAAGCGGCGGTTGAGAAGACCAGAGCCCTGACGAAGGGAGATCCGACAACCAAACACTACCAAGTCTCGGAAGCGAAGAAATAACCGCGTGGGGCCTTGTGGCGGGAGAAGAGAGAAACACCTAAGGCCGTCAGCCTAACAACGCCCTCCAGCGCATCGCGGCCCGGTGGCGGAGATGAAAAAACCGAACGGTTCCGTTTGGGCCGCTCGCGCTGAGGGCGGGCGTTAGGCTCGGTTGGCGACGAGACGACGGGGAACCCGTGGCAAGTCGGTGAAGCAGGCGTTTATGAGTGCGGTCCCTACACCCCGCTACAACACCAGCACCCGCCCTTGAGCTCTGCCGCAATCACGAGGCGCGCAAGGTAAGGACTGAAAGCCGAGACGACGAGAAGAAACAGAAAGAGCAGACCGAGGCAGGAACAGGACCGTAGAGACGACGCGCCTAACCCACCGCTGCACCGCATCGCCGCCCGGTGGCGGCTCTGCTGAACGTGAAAGGTTTCGTGTGGGCGGCTCGCGGTGAGCGGGAACGTTAGCCCGCTGGGGCGGAGTAATCAGTCAATATCTTTGAAAGGAGAGGATAGCATGCCTTTTGTCATCGCATCGGATGGCGTAGAGCTTCACTACGAAGTCGAGGGCGACGGCTTCCCGCTCGTCTTTACCCACGGCAATATGGGCTTCGGGCAGCAATTCTTTTTGCAAACCCGTATCTTCCGTAAACGGTACCGCTGTATCCTGCACGACCTGCGCGGCTGTGGCCTCTCCGGCAAACCGCAAGCTGAAGTGTATGACACCACCATTCACTCCTCTGATCTCCATACCATCCTGCAAGCCCTTGGCGTGACCAAGGCGATCCATCTCGGCCACTCCTTTGGGGGGCCGATCTCGCTGCAATACTACTTCGACTACCCAGGAGAGATGGCGGGCATCGTCTTTCTCGGGTCGTATTCAGCCAGCAGCCAACTCACGATTACCGAAGAGCAAGTGTTGCAGTTCTACGATACGATCGAAGGCCGGCAGACGGTCTTTCAGACCTTCATCACCCATGAGAAGTTTGCTAAGTACAATCCCTACGGGGCGGATATAGAAGCGATGCTGCAGAAAGAAGCCTGCAAGCCCCCTATTTACGCCAGTAAAGCAATCTGCCGGGGCTTCTGCCGCCTCGACTTTACTGAGCGTTTAGCGGCAGTGCGAGTGCCGACCCTCATTGTCCATGGCGATACAGACAAACCTTTGCCATTTGAAACCTCTGGCAAGGTACTGGCCGAAAAGATCCCCGAGGCGAGGCTAGCGATGATCAAAGACACGGGGCACTTTCCCCATATGGAAAAGCCGGAACTGGTCAATGAAGCAATTTGGAGCTGGCTCGAAGAGAAAAGTGTACAGGGAAAGAATGCCGGCTAACCAACCCGTTGCACCGTATTGCCGCCCGCTTGCGGTTTGGGGTGAACTCGAAAAGTCACGGTTGGGCGGCAAACGGTGAGCGGGACCGTTGGACGAAATCGCCTCGGAGGCGATGGACCTTGAAGTGAGAGCAGGGAAGGAAGCGCAGGGAAGGAAGCACAGGGGAGCTGGGAGAGAGAGGTTAGTGGTGGAAGCGCCGGGTTGCATCCCCCAGAGTGAGAGAGGCACGAGACACGCATGGCCAATCGCACCCTCCAGCAACTGCTTGATGCGCAGTATCCCGCGTTTGCACCCGAGAGCAGACCACGGGAAACTCGTGGAGGGCGGCGTACGGAAAAAAGCGGAAGCCTCGCAGTACCGCTACCGCCGCAACGACAACTCCCACGACCCTAAAG
>JANMSE010000442.1:0-3763 GCA_031389045.1 Deltaproteobacteria bacterium
GGGCTCTCATGGTTGAAGAGAATCCCGGAGCAGGCAAAGAGGTGATAACTCTCCCGGTAGTTGACCGTGATCCAGTGACCATACACTTTGGCCACGCCATAGGGACTGCGCGGATAGAAGGGCGTGGTTTCGTTCTGTGGAGTTTCCCGTACTTTGCCAAACATCTCACTGCTGGACGCCTGGTAGAAACGCATCTTGGTATGGCATTGGCGCATCGCCTCTAACAAGCGTGTCACTCCCAGTGCGGTAAATTCGCCGGTCAGCACCGCTTGATTCCATGAGGTCGGGACAAACGACTGCGCGGCGAGATTATACACTTCATCAGGTTGGCTCTGTTCGAGGGCGGTCAGTAATGAACTTTGATCGAGCAAGTCACCCTGAATCAGATGGACGCGGTCGCGTAGGTGTTCGATCCGCTCGAAGTTCTCTGTGCTAGACCGGCGCACCACGCCAGAGACAACGTAGCCCTTTTCCAGCAAGAGTTCCGCTAGGTAGGAGCCATCCTGCCCCGTGATTCCGGTAATTAAGGCTCGTTTCACCGTGCCAACTCTCCCTTCCAGTACGCAAATACCTCTCTCAGTGTTGCGGTTATCTCACGCCGCGGCATCCACCCGGTGTGGGTGGTGAGTTTCTCATGACTGCCACAGACACGTGGGGTATCGGTCGGACGCAGGCGGGTCGGATCGATCCTCACTTCTATGGGGCGAGCAGCGCACTCCACAAGGGTCGCAATCACCTCGGTGAGCCGCACCTCGCGCCCTGAACACACATTGTAGGCTTCCCCTGTATGGCCGCGCTCCAGCAGGCAGCGGTAGGCATCGACCACGTCGCGCACGTCCAGAAAATCACGGGTCACCTCGATATTGCCCACGGTTAAGATCGGCTCTTGCTGCCCACGGTCGATCTGGGCCACCTGCCGCGCGAAATTGGAGACCACAAACTGTGGAGATTGTCCTGGGCCAATGTGATTGAAGGGACGTGCGAGCACAATGTCGAATGGTGCCGTTTGGCTATATTGGTAACAGAGCATTTCCGCCGCCGCTTTACTCGCGGTGTAAGGGTCACGCGGGCGGAGGGGATAATGTTCTTGTACGGGCAGATGGTCCTCCTCAACTTTCCCATACGCGCCCCCAGAGCCCACGAAGAGCAACCGTCCCTGAAACTTGCCCTGACGCAAGGCTTCCAGAAGATGAAAGGTCCCCCAGAGGTTCACCTTCCAGGTCTCCTGGGGACGGGCAAACCCATCAGGGATAAAGGTCTGCGCCGCGAGATGGACGATCCAATCAAAGGCGCAATCCTGAGAAAGCTCTTGCACGGCAACCTCATCGGCCAGGTCGAGTGTATAGTGACCGTGCAGCGGAATCTCCAGGGGTTCTTCCTCTCGGAGCACGCCCCATATTTCCGTGGTGGGAAACTGCTGGTGCCAGGCCTGGACGAGATGTTGCCCGACAAACCCGGTGACGCCTGTTACGAGAATACGCATCAAATTCCGCCTTGTGGTGTGAAGGTGTTCTTCTTAGCTGTCTACGGTTTCCTGTGCAATCCAGCAGTTGGCGAAGAGGACGATTAAAGAATGGCTCGCTTGCCGTCGATACAGCTTACAAGAGTTTATCTACGAAGACTCCTTCTCGATAAAGGCAAACCTGTCGTGAGGCAGGGACGCAAAGCCATGGGTCAAACATAAGGTTTGATAGCCAGGTTACCGAAGGAAGGAAATTTCTCTCCTCTTCTTCAGGATAAGGGGTCTCCGTCGTACGAATTAGGAGGTCCCTTATGTCCCTGGGATACATTTTCCGTTTTTTCTCCGTTGCCCTGTGGGTCGGGCTAGTGCTGGCAGTGGGTGGTCTAGTTGCCCCGCACGCGACATACGCTGCGACCTGGTCTCAACATCTTGTTTGTGCTCGTAAAATTATTGGGTTTGTCCTTATTGTTTCCCTCTTCCTGCTGGGAAGCGCTCAAGCCAAGGATGGACAGACTCCCCTTCTCCTGAATAGTCAGCCATATTTCCCGGTTGGGGTTGCTGGAGCTCCCATAGACCTACTGAGAAACACCTCGGATGGGCAACTAGATTTTTCGTGGATGTTCACCGAGCTCAAAAACGCTGGCATGAATACCTTTTTGGCAGTTTTTTTAACGTCGGAAGAATACAATATCTCCCATCCAGCGGTCCATGACTTCGCGTCGTATCAATGTCAAGCACGACAAGCGGACAGCAAGAGCGGAATCGGCGCGTTGCGGCAATCCGGATTGGCCGTCTTGCTCCCCGCCTGGACCGAAGTAGAGGAGCCCGATAAAATCCTGCTCAACCAGCCCATTGACGAAACGGTGGCGGCGACCCAGCTGCAGACGCTCAATGCCTGCTATCAGGGTATCCCGATCTTGGGGTATCAGACCTATGATGATGCCCCCATCTATGGCGATGTGGGCGTACCCTTACAGAAAATGTGGCAGTTCAACCGCCTGGCGAAGCAATACTCTTCAGCCACCAATCCCTACGTGTTCGCCGTGCATCCTACGATAGATGAGGTCAGCGTTAATACGGGCAATTCCACCCCCTGGTTAGTCGATCTTTTAAACGCCAATCTCCCTTCCTATAGCACTTCGCAAGTCGCTGATAACATTGGGCTCTACCGTTATCCCATTCCGGGCCGTCCGGCTGCTGATGTCGGCAAGGCGATCGATGGGTTACGGAACTCCTCTTCATCACCCCTCCGGCCGTTAGTCGTGCTGCAAGGGTTCGGGTGGCACGACCTCACGGCGAGCTCCACGGAGCGGCGGCCCACCGCACAGGAAACGTATTTCATGGCAGTTCAAGCCATTGTCCACGGAGCCGGGGGAGTGATGTGGTGGGGAGCCAATTTTATTGAGTCGTCGTCGGAACTGTGGGAGGCTATTAAACTCAGCAGTGGGGTCATTAACGCGATCAGTCCGTGGTTAGTCCAACCGGATAGCACGATCTCCGTGCAGGCTCCTGGGGTGGAGACCCTCCTAAAAACGCCGCTCGCCAGCTATTCCCTGCTGCTGGTCGTCAATCCCAGCCCTACGCCGGTGCGAACGCGGATTACGTTAGCGGCTCCCAAGCCCTACACCATCGTCGAGAATCTCGGCTGGGGACAACCGCCTGTTGTGACGAAAGGCAGCTTCACTCATACGCTCGAAGGCTACGGCGTACGATTCTTCTCTGTCCGATTTTCCGATACGCCGCAGGCTCAATGACAAGGGAGCGGAAGGAACCCATTACGTACCGCTTAGAGCGTGCTGGGGAGTAACGAGAACTGTAAAAAATCGCCGGGGAACGGGAAACGACAGAAGAGTAGTCAAAAGTCAGCCTCGCGGATGAAACGGAGACGGGGAGGAAGAGGTTTTCTTCTCCGATTCCCCGTTTCATTTTTATACTACTGACTATTTTTCTCCTACTGCATACCCTTGCTTTAATCAAATCCTCACGCAGCGTATGGCTTGCCATAAAATAGTGAAATGCTGTCACTCTGCATAAAGTGTACGAATGTCCTGCATTCTGTTCTGGTTTAGAGCAACACCCTTCCCTCCAGTATTTTACGCATTCGGTTTCCTCCATGACTCAAGCAAATCGCTTAGAGTCCGTCCGGAAAGTTTAGGAGGGATTACAAAGCTTTCGTAATCTCAGCCAAATGGAGGCGAGGCCAACAAAAGCCGCAGTTATTGGCCAAATGCGTAGTTTCTCTTCCTTCATCGAATTGTAACTCCCTATTTTCATTCAGGAACTTTCCGGTCAGACTCTTAG